>NZ_JALPKN010000046.1 GCF_023630195.1 Actinotalea sp. C106
CGCCCGCCGCCGTCCCGGGCTGCGTCGCGCCGCCTCGGTCGGCCTCGCCGCCGCCGCGGTCCTGGGCCTGGGCGCCTGCTCGGCCACCAACCCGATCACCACGACGATGAACTACGACGCCTCCGACGGCGTCGGGGCCGAGGTCGGGGACATCCGCGCCGGCAACCTCATCCTGCTGACCGAGTCCGAGGGAGCCGCGGGCACGGTGATCGGCTGGGTCTCGAACGACGGGACCGACCGCGCGACCGTGACCCTCGCCCTGGACGGCACCGCGCTCGGGTCCCCCATCCGGCTCGCCGCGGGCGAGACCGTCCTGCTCGGCCCCGACCGTGACCGCACCGTCGACGTCGACGCCGCGCCAGGAGCGCCGGGGAGCTTGGTCGAGATGACCGTCGCCGCCGACGCCGCGGGCACCACGACCATCGACATCCCCATCCTCGACGGGGCCTTCAGCGAGTACACCGACCTGGTGCCGACCGGCACCGACTGACGCACGGAGGCCCGGCGGCACCGAGTCGACCGCCTCCGTTCACCTTCCGTTCGCCTCCGTCGTCCTCGTGGTTCAGGCGGCACTCCTAGCGTCCCTCTCGTCCGAGAGACATTGATTCGCTAGAGAGGCTCCACTGTGAACCGCACGATTCGCCGGGCGACCGTCCCGGCCGCCCTGGTCCTCGCCCTCGGCCTCGCCGCCTGCAGCAGCGACGCGACCGACGACGAGACCACCACCGACACCGGCGGGGAGGAGACCTCCACCGGTGCCGAGCTCAGCGGCGAGATCGCCGGCGCCGGCGCCTCCTCGCAGGGCGCCGCGATGGAGGCGTGGATGGTCGGCTTCATGGACGCCAACCCCGACGCCAACGTGACCTACGACCCGATCGGCTCGGGCGGTGGCCGCGAGCAGTTCACCAGCGGCGGGACCGACTTCGCCGGCTCCGACGCCTACCTGGGCGACGAGGAGATCGCTGCCGCCGAGGAGACCTGCGGCGCCGAGGGCTTCATCGAGTTCGCCGGCTACATCAGCCCGATCGCGATCGCCTACAACCTGCCGGGCGTCGAGGAGCTCAACCTCTCGGCCTCCGCCGTCGCGCAGATCTTCGACGGCCAGATCACCAGCTGGGACGACCCGGCCATCGCCGAGCTCAACCCCGACGCCGAGCTCCCCGACACCAACATCACCGCGGTGCACCGCTCGGACGAGTCGGGCACCACCGAGAACTTCGTGGACTACCTGGCCCAGGCCGCCCCCGAGGACTGGCCCTACGAGGTCAGCGGTGACTGGCCGACCCAGAGCGGCGAGGCCGCCCCGCAGACCCAGGGCGTGCGTGCCGCGCTCGACGGCGGCGAGGGCACCATCGGCTACATCGACGCCTCCCAGGTCGGCGACCTCGGCGTCGCCGCGATCCAGGTCGGCGAGGAGTTCGTCGAGTACTCCCCCGAGGCCGCTGCGGCCGTCGTCGACGCGGCCGAGCTCGCCGAGGGCCGTCCGACGTACAGCTACGCCTTCGACCTCCCGCGCGACACCACCGAGTCGGGCGTCTACCCGATCGTGCTGGTCTCCTACCAGCTCGCCTGCCTCGAGTACGAGGACCAGGAGACCACGGACCTGGTCAAGGGCTTCCTCTCCTACGTGATCAGCCCCGAGGGCCAGGACGCCGCCGCCCAGAACGCCGGCTCGGCGCCGATCTCCGAGGCGCTGCGCACCCAGGCCCAGGAGGCCATCGACGCGATCACCGTCGCGGGCTGACTCACCGAGCACCTGCGCAGCAGGACGCCCCGGGCCCGGCTGGTCGCCTGACCGGCCGGGCCCGCGGCGATCCGCCTCCCCCTAAGCCTGGAGAACCCCCATGACGACACCGGCCACCACCCAGGTCGGCGGCCCGCTCGACCAGGGACCGCCGGCCGAGCCCCGCATCGGCAGCCGCAACCGCACCGGCGACAAGATCTTCTCCGGGACCGCGACCGCGGCCGGCATCACGATCCTGGTGACCTTGGCCGGGATCGCCGCCTTCCTGCTGTATGAGGGCTTCCCCGCCCTCGTGGCTGCCCCCGAGGACGTGCCCGGGGGCGAGGGGTTCTGGCCCTACGTCCAGCCGCTGCTCTTCGGCACCGTGCTCGCGGCCGTCATCGCCCTGATCATCGCGGCGCCGCTGTCGATCGGCATCGCGCTGTTCATCTCGCACTACGCCCCCCGCAAGATCGCGGCCCCGCTGGGCTACCTCGTCGACCTGCTGGCCGCGGTGCCGAGCGTCGTCTACGGCCTGTGGGGCATCTTCTTCCTCGCCCCCCAGCTCGTCCCCGTCTTCCAGTGGCTCGAGAACACCCTGGGCTTCCTGCCCTTCTTCGAGGGCCCCACCTCCGCGACCGGACGCACCATGCTCACCGCCGGCATCGTCCTGGCGGTGATGATCCTGCCGATCATGTCCGGCGTGAACCGCGAGGTCTTCCTGCAGACCCCGCGCCTGCAGGAGGAGGCCGCCCTGGCCCTCGGGGCCACCCGCTCGGAGATGATCCGGATGACCGTGCTGCCCTTCGCCCGCTCGGGGATGGTCAGCGGGGCGATGCTGGGCCTGGGCCGGGCTCTGGGCGAGACCCTCGCCGTGGCCCTGGTGCTCTCCCCGGCCGCAGTCATCTCGTTCAACCTGATCGGCTCGACGAACAGCTCGACCATCGCGGCGAACATCGCCCTCAACTTCCCCGAGTCGAGCGGTCTGGCGGTCAACACCCTCATCGCGACGGGCCTGGTCCTCTTCACCCTGACCTTCGTCGTCAACTTCATCGCTCGGGCCGTCGTCGCTCGGCGCAAGGACTTCTCGGGAGCCAACGCGTGACGACCACGACCACACCCACCGACCTGACCGCCGCGGAGGCCAGCCTCAGCCAGGGACGGCTGCCCCGCTGGAGCACCCCGGCCACCGTCGCCGCCGTCGTGGTGCTGGGGGCCCTCGCGATCCTGGTGCTCGACGCCCCCGTCCCCCTCGTGGTGGGGCTGGGGGTCCTGGCCCTGCTCGTGGCCCTCCCGGCCCTGGCCTGGGTCGTGGAGGGACGACGGCGCGCCAACGATCGCATGTGGACGGTGCTCGTCACGATCGCCTTCGCGCTGGCCCTGCTCCCGCTGCTCTCCCTGATGATCACGGTGACCCAGAACGGTCTGGCGCGGTTCGACTGGGAGTTCCTCACCACGGACATGCGCGGCGTGCTCGGCGAGGGCGGTGGCGCGCTGCACGCGATCGTCGGCACCCTCATCATCACCGGGCTCGCCACGGTCATCTCCGTGCCGGTCGGGATCATGACGGCCGTCTACCTCGTGGAGTACGGCCGGGGCCGGCTCGCGCGGGCGATCACGCTGCTGGTCGACGTCATGACGGGCATCCCGTCGATCGTCGCGGGTCTGTTCGCCTTCGCGCTGTTCTCGATCTTCTTCGGTCCGAGCGTCCGCTTCGGCATCGGCGGGGCCGTGGCCCTGTCCGTGCTGATGATCCCGGTGGTCGTCCGGTCGGTCGAGGAGATGCTCAAGCTCGTGCCCAACGAGCTGCGCGAGGCCTCGTACGCCCTGGGGGTCTCGCAGTGGCGCACCATCGTGCGTGTGGTGCTGCCGACCGCCGCCGCGGGCATCGCCACGGGGGTCACGCTCGCGATCGCCCGCGTCATCGGGGAGACCGCCCCCTTGCTCATCATCACGGGCAGCACGAACATCCTGAACACCGACCCGGTCGACGGGCGGATGTCCTCCCTGCCGATCTTCACCTACTACTCGTACACGATCCCCGGGGTGCCTCCCGAGTTCGGCGTCGAGCGGGCCTGGGCAGCAGCACTGACGCTCTTCCTCATCGTCATGCTGCTCAACCTCGTCGCCCGCGTCCTGTCCCGCATCTTCGGCTCCCCCACCTCTCGCTGAACCCCCGGAAGGACCTCTCAGTGGCCAAGCGCATCGACGTCAAGGACCTCGACATCTACTACGGCTCGTTCCGGGCCGTCGAGGGCGTCACCATGTCCATCGAACCCCGGTCGATCACGGCCCTCATCGGCCCCTCGGGCTGCGGCAAGTCGACCTTCCTGCGGTCCCTCAACCGCATGCACGAGGTGATCCCCGGAGCCCGGGTCTCGGGGTCGGTCATCCTCGACGGCCAGGACCTCTACGGCGCAGGGGTCGACCCGGTCTCGGTCCGTCGTCACGTGGGCATGGTCTTCCAGCGCCCCAACCCGTTCCCGACCATGTCGATCTACGAGAACGTGGTCGCCGGCATGCGCCTCAACGGCCGAGGAACCCGCAAGGCCGCGATGGACGAGGTCGTCGAGGGCGCCCTGCAGGGGGCCAACCTGTGGAACGAGGTCAAGGACCGGCTCGACCGTCCGGGCTCGTCGCTGTCCGGTGGTCAGCAGCAGCGCCTGTGCATCGCGCGCGCCATCGCGGTCAAGCCCGACGTGCTGCTCATGGACGAGCCCTGCTCGGCCCTGGACCCGATCTCGACCCTGGCCATCGAGGACCTCATGGACCAGCTGAAGAAGGACTACACGATCGTCATCGTGACCCACAACATGCAGCAGGCCGCCCGGGTGAGCGACCGCACGGGGTTCTTCAACATCGCGGGGACAGGCCAGCCCGGCAAGCTCATCGAGATGGACGAGACGAGCACGATGTTCTCGACCCCGAGCAACCAGGCCACCGAGGACTACATCTCCGGCCGCTTCGGGTGAGCTGACGGACCACCGGCCCGCCGCTCGGGAGCACTCCCGGGCGGCGGGCTTCTGCGTGTCTCGGGCCCCGTCCCTAGGCCCTGCGTCCCTCAGACCCTGCGCGCCTCGAGGATCTCCCGTACGTGCCCGGCGGTCGGGACGCGGCCGTCCAGGACGACCTCCTCGTCGACGACGAGACCCGGGGTGCTCATGACCCCGTAGCCGGCGATGGCGGCGTAGTCCGTGACCTTCTCGATCTGGGCGTCGAGGCCGAGGCTCTCGACGGCCTCGCGGGTGACGCGTTCGAGGGAGACGCAGCTGCGGCATCCCGGTCCGAGGATCTTGATGTTCATGACGGTCTCCCTGAGGTGTGACGGTGACGGTGAGCAGGCATGCCGCTAGAAGACGGCGTTGACGAGGAAGCCGACGGCCATGATCCCGACGGCGACGGTGCCGAAGAACAGGGCCAGGAGCGGGACCTTGAGCACGCGCTTGAGCAGCACGAACTCGGGGATGGACAGGGCGACGGTCGCCATCATGAAGGCCATGACCGTGCCGGTGGCCATGCCCTTGGTCCACAAGGCCTCGGCGACGGGGATGACCCCCGCGGCGTTGGAGTAGAGCGGGATGCCGACCACGGTGGCCACGACGACCGCGAGCGGGTTGTCCGGACCGGCGTAGGTGGTGAAGAACTCGGTCGGGACCCAGCCGTGCACCCCCGCCCCGACCGCCACCCCGAGGACGACCCACCTCCACACGCGGCCGACGATCTCGCGCGTCTCCTCGCGTGCGGCCGCCACCCGCTCGGCCAGGGAGGGCCGGTGCCCGTCCACGCCGAGGGCGGAGACGGGGGCGGTGAAGACGAAGTCCTCGACCCAGCGCTCGAGCCGCATCCGCGAGAAGACACAGCCGGCCCCGATCGCGAGGCCCAGCCCGGCGCCGACGTACGCCCCGGTCACCTGCCAGCCGAACATGTCCGCGAGCATGACCACCGCGACCTCGTTGACCAGCGGCGAGGCGATGAGGAAGGCGAAGGTCACGCCCAGCGGGACCCCGGCGGCGACGAACCCGATGAACAGCGGGATGGAGGAGCACGAGCAGAACGGGGTGACCGCCCCCAGCACCGCCGCCATGCCCAGGGCGAGCCACAGGGGCTTGCCCTCGAGGAAGGCGCGCACCCGCTCGGGCCGCAGCGTGGTGCGCAGCAGCCCGATCGCGAAGATCATCCCGACGAGCAGGAGCAGGATCTTCACGACGTCGTAGGCGAAGAAGGCCACCGAGTCCACGACCCGGTCCGTCAGGTCGAGGCCGAGCCAGTCCTCCAGCACGACGGGCCACGCGGCCTCGTTGAGGGCGAAGAGGCCCGCCCACACCGCCGCGGCGCCGAGGAGCAGCGCGACGACGCGGCCCGTCGCTCCGGCGAGCCGGGAGGTCGGCCGCGTCGGCGTCGTCACGTCGTCACCGGCCTCCGCGCCCCCGGCAGCGCAGCGGCGAGCCGGTCTGCGGCGTCCTCGACCAGGGCGTAGTCGATCCACCGTCCCCGTCGCGTGGCGGAGACCAGGTCGGCCTCGCGCAGCACCTTGAGGTGGTAGCTGAGCAGGTTGCCCGCGACGGGGATGCGCTCCTGGAGGTCGCACACGCACCTCGGCCCATCCGCGAGGATGTCGAGCACGGCCCAGCGCACCGGGTCCGCGACCGCCTGGAGCAGAGCGACCGCGCCGGCTGCGCGATCCGCACGTGCGCCGTCGGCCGCGCCCAGCAAGGACACCTCAACTGCCGTTGAATCGTCCATGCTTGAAACGTAGGACGGCGACCGTGACTCTGCGGGGGACCAACGTCCTCGGCAGACAGGGAGACAGGCAGCCAGGCGGGCGGTGCACCCAGCGGCGCGGAGGCGCGCCCCCGCGGTCGATCGCCATAGCCTGGGACCGTGCCGCCCCGTCCCGAGTCCGCCGGCGCGTCGGTGGTCGGCCGCGATCTCCCGAGACACGCACCGGTCGTGGTGGTCGGTGGCGGGCAGGCCGGGCTCGCGGTCGGGTATCACCTGCGGCGTGCGGGCCTGGTGCCCCAGGAGGAGGTCGTCATCCTCGACGACGCCGCCGCGCCCGGTGGCGCGTGGCCGCACATGTGGGACTCGCTGCGGCTCTTCTCCCCCGCCGAGCACTCCTCGCTGCCGGGGTGGCGCATGCCCTCCACCCGGGACGGCTTCCCCCGCGCCGAGCACGTCGTGGACTACCTGACCCGGTACGAGGAGAGGTACGGCCTGGCCGTCCGGCGCCCGGTCCGTGTCACGGCCGTGCACCGGGGGGCGCCCGGTGCACCGAGGTTCCGGCTCCAGACCACCGACGGCCCGTGGACGGCTGAGGCCGTGGTGAGCACCACCGGCACCTGGCGCCGTCCCTTCTGGCCCCGGTACCCCGGCCAGGAGACCTTCCGCGGTGTGCAGATCCACGCCGCCGACTACCGCGAGCCGAGCGCCCTGGCCGGCCAGCACGTCGTCGTGGTGGGTGGGGGCAACTCCGCGGCCCAGCTGCTGGCCGAGGTCTCGACCGTGGCGAGCACCACCTGGGTCACCCCGCGACCGCCGCGGTTCCTGCCGGACGAGGTGGACGGGCGCGCCCTGTTCGAGATCGCGACCCGGCGGGCCGTGGCCCTGGCCCGAGGGGAGGACGACGACGGCGGGGTCGGCGGCCTGGGGGACGTCGTCGTCGTGCCGAGCGTGCGGGAGGCGCGGGGGCGAGGGGTGCTGGAAGCCCGCCCGCTGCCCAGCGAGATCACCCCGGAGGGGCTGCGCTGGCCGGACGGGCAGGAGCAGCGGGCTGACGTGATCCTCTGGTGCACGGGGTTCCGGCCCGACCTCGGCCATCTCGCCCCGCTGCGCCTGGCCCGGCGAGACGGGGTGCCACTCACCACGGGCAGCGCGGTGGTGGGAGAGCCCGGGCTGCACCTGCTGGGCTACGGAGACTGGACCGGACCCGCATCGGCGACCCTGGTCGGCGTCGGGCGGCCCGCCAAGGACGCCGCCCAAGCCGTCGTCGAGCACCTGCGCAGCGGCGTCCTGGACCCAGGACGCCGCTGACGGCGACTGCTCAGCCGAAGCGGCCGGAGATGTAGTCCTCGGTGGCCTGCTCGCTCGGGGTCGAGAACATCGTGCGGGTGTCGTCCATCTCGATGAGCTTGCCGGGCTTGCCGGTCCCCGCGATGTTGAAGAACCCCGTGCGGTCGCTCACCCGGGCGGCCTGCTGCATGTTGTGGGTCACGATGACGATCGTGTAGTCCTTCTTCAGCTGGTCCATGAGGTCCTCGATGGCCAGGGTCGAGATCGGGTCCAGGGCCGAGCAGGGCTCGTCCATGAGCAGCACCTGCGGCTTGACCGCGATCGCCCGCGCGATGCACAGCCGCTGCTGCTGGCCACCGGACAGCGACGAGCCGGGACGGTCGAGCCGGTCCTTGACCTCGTTCCACAGGTTGGCCCCCTGCAGCGACTTCTCCACGAGCTCGCTCGCCTCGTCCTTGCCGATGCGGCGGTTGTTGAGCCGCACGCCGGCGAGGACGTTCTCGGCGATCGACATGGTCGGGAACGGGTTGGGGCGCTGGAAGACCATGCCGATCTGGCGGCGGACCGCCACGGCGTCGACGTCGGACCCGTAGAGGTCCACGCCGTCCATCTCGACCTTGCCCTCGACCCGCGCGCCAGGGATCACCTCGTGCATGCGGTTGAGGGTGCGCAGCAGGGTCGACTTGCCGCAGCCCGAGGGGCCGATGAAGGCCGTCACCGAGCGAGGCTCGATGGTCATGGAGACGTCCGCGACAGCCAGGAAGCTGCCGTAGTAGACGTTGAGGTCCTTGAGGTCGATGCGCTGTGCCACGGGGGTCAGTCCTCTCAGTGCCCGGTCTTGGGGGCGAAGTACCTGGCGATGAGTCGCGCCACGAGGTTGAGCAGCATGACGATGACGATGAGCGCGAGGGCTGCTCCCCACGCGCGGTCGTAGTTGATGGTCGCGACGCATTCCACGGCCTCCGGGGAGCAGGGCACCAGGCCCTGCGAGTACTGCCGGAAGACGTACACCGGCAGGGTCATCATCCGGCCCTCGAAGAGGTTCGTGTTGATCGAGTCGATGACCCCCGCGACGATCAGCAGCGGGGCGGTCTCGCCGATCACGCGGGCCACCGAGAGCATGACGCCGGTGATGATCCCCGCGACCGAGGTGCGCAGCACCACCTTGATGATGGTGAGCCACTTGGGCACGCCCAGGGCGTAGGAGGCCTCACGCAGCTCGTTGGGCACCAGGCGGAGCATCTCCTCGCTCGAGCGCACCACCACGGGGATCATCAGCACCGAGAGCGCGACCGAGCCCACGGCCCCGAGGCGGACCCCCGGGCCGAGGAAGAGCGCGAACAGGGAGTACGCGAAGAGGCCCGCGACGATCGACGGGATGCCGGTCATGACGTCGACGAAGAACGTCACGGCCCGGGCCAGCGGACCCCGGCCGTACTCGACGAGGTAGATCGCCGTCATGAGGCCGACGGGCACCGAGATGAGGGTGGCGAGACCCGTGATGAGCAGGGTGCCGAGGATCGCGTGGTAGATGCCGCCCGCGTCGATCCCGCCGTAGACCCCGCGCATCGAGACGCTGAGGAAGTACGGCGACATCCGGACCACGCCGTTGCTCACCACGGTCCAGATCACCGAGACCAGGGGCACCAGGGCCACCAGGAAGGCACTCGTGATGACCACGTGCATGATCCGGTCGGTCCAGCGGCGGCGTGGGTCGGCCCGGGTCAGCAGGTCCCGGGTGGTGGGCCGGCGGGCGGTGCGAGGCTGGGTCGAGGTGGTGGTCATGTCAGTTCGCCCCCGAGAAGTCCTTGCGCCGGGCGACCACCCAGCGAGCCGCCGTGTTCACGGCGAGGGTGATGACGAACAGCGCCAGGCCGGTCGCGATGAGGGCGCTGACCCCGAGCGGGTTGGCCTCGGCGAACTGGTTGGCGATGTTCGCGGCGATCGTCTGGTGCTGCCCGGCCTGGAGCAGCTCGAAGGAGTACGTGAACCCGGGCGAGAGGATCATGAAGACCGCCATGGTCTCGCCCAGCGCCCGTCCCAGGCCGAGCATCGCGGCGCTGATCAGCCCGGAGCGCCCGAAGGGGATCACGGCCATGCGGACCATCTCCCAGCGGGTCGCGCCGAGGGCCAGGGCCGCCTCCTCGTGCAGGCGCGGGGTCTGCAGGAAGACCTCGCGGGCCACCGCGGTGATGATCGGCAGGATCATCACCGCGAGCACCACCCCGACCGTCATGATCACCCGGGGCGGGGTGCTGGCCGGCTCGCGGAACAGCGGGATGAAGCCGAGGTTGTCGGCCAGCCACTGCCAGGCCGGCAGCAGGCGGGGGGCGAGCCACAGCCCACCCCACAGCCCGTAGATCACGCTCGGGATCGCTGCGAGCAGGTCGACCACGTAGCCGAGGGGCGAGGCGAGCCGTCGCGGGGCGTAGTGCGAGATGAACAGCGCGATGCCTGTCGCGACCGGGACCGCCAGGGCCAGGGCCAGGACGGCGGCCAGGAGGGTGCCGAAGACCAGCGGGCCCACGTAGCCCAGCAGCGTGGTGCCTTCGGGGATCCAGCTGATCGCGTCCGCGAGCTCCTCGGCCGGCGTCGTCATCGCCGGCCACGCCCGCACCACGAGGAAGACCGCGACCGCCGCCAGGGTCACCAGGATCAGCGCGCCCGCGCCGGTGGCGGTCGCGGAGAAGAGGCGCCCGGCCAGGTCTCGGCTGGTCCGGCGCTCCACGAGGGCGCGCAGCCCGGCGGGCGGCGCGGGCCTCGTGGGCTGCTGGTCGGTGCTGCTCACATGGTCTCCGGGTGGGGGCGGATCGTGCTCAGGTCGGTACGGGTCAGGTGCGGCTGGAGGTCTGGGCACGCGCGCGCCCGGCCGGGTCAGGAGATCTGGTCGACGACCTCCACGACGCGCTCACGCAGCCCCTCGGAGATGGGGGCCGAGCCCGCGGCGACGGCCGAGCGCTCCTGCCCCTCCTCGCTCGCGACGAACGTGAGGAACTCGCGGACCAGCTCGGCGGTGCCGGCGTCCTCGTAGGTGGTGCAGGCCAGGGAGTAGGAGATCAGCACGATGGGGTACGCCCCCTGAGCCTGGGTGTCGCGCTCCAGAGCCACGACGAGGCTGCTGGCGGGGCGGTCCTCGGCGAAGGGTGAGGCGTCCACGACCTGGGCCGCGGCCTGCGGGGAGTAGCCGACGAACTCCCCGCCGACCTCCACGGCGACGGTGCCCAGGGTGCCGACCCGCGAGGCGTCGGCGTAGGCGATGGTGCCCTGGCCGTCGTTGACGGTCTGGACCACACCGGAGTTGCCCTGGGCGGCCTGACCACCCGCGACGGGCCAGTTGCCGCTCGGGTCGTGGGGCCAGTCCGCCCCGGCCGTCTCGTGCAGGTACTCGACGAAGTTCTCCGTGGTCCCCGACTCGTCGGACCGGTTGACCGGGGTGATGCGCAGGTCGGGCAGCTCGACGTCGGGGTTCTCGGCGGCGATCGCGGGGTCGTCCCACCGGGTGATCTGCCGGTCGAAGACCCGCGCCATGACGGACGGGCTCATGTTGAGCGAGTCGACGCCCTCGATGTTGAACACCACGGCGATCGGCGAGACGTAGAGCGGGAGCTCGGCGACCTCGCCCGCGCAGCGATCGGCGGCGAGGTCGAGCTCCTCGGCGTCGAGCGGGGCGTCGGTCCCGGCGAAGTCGACCCCACCCTCGACGAACTGGGTACGACCGCCGCCGGACCCCACCGGGTCGTAGGCGATGGTGAGGTCCTCGTTGATGGTCTGGAAGCCCGCGATCCAGGCGTTCATCGCCGCCTCCTGCGAGCTCGCGCCCGCCCCCGCGAGGGTCCCCGTGAGGTCCCCGGCCACGAAGGGCTCAGCCTCGAGCGGACCACCGGGGCGACGTGGGTCCGTCAGCGGGTCGTCCGACCCGCACCCCGTGAGCACCAGGCCCACGGCCACCGCGAGCACCGCGGCCACGGGGCGGCCGAGGCGTCCTCGTGGTGTCGGGGAAGTTGCCGTCCGGGGCCGCGGAGCCCGGGTGTCGACGACGACCCTCGTGCGGACCACGCTGCTCCCTCCGACGGCAGGACCCGACCGACGGTCGGGTCCAGGTCGCGGGCGCGACCGACGACCAGGGTAGGTCTCCGGCGACCCTACGGGGGGCCGTGGGTGAACGGAAGGTGAACGGGACCCGACGCGGGGCTGAACCCGTGCGCGACCACGTCGGAGAACGTCTCGCGGGAAAGCCGAGGCCCGTCCGATCCGTGGACGACGGCCGCCCGGCGACCGTCGTCGACCGGGCCCGGGGGGCCATCAGGGAGAGGTCAGACGCGCTCCTCGGCGTCGTCGAGCTTGTAGCCCAGCCCCCGCACGGTCAGGACGCGGCTCGGTGCGGCAGGGTCCTGCTCGACCTTGGCCCGGATGCGCTTGACGTGGACGTCGAGGGTCTTGGTGTCCCCCACGTAGTCCGAGCCCCACACCCGGTCGATCAGCTGGCCACGGGTCAGCACCCGTCCCGCGTTGCGCATCAGCAGCTCGAGCAGCTCGAACTCCTTGAGCGGGAAGGCCGTCGGGTTGCCGTCCACCTCGACCGTGTGCCGGTCGACGTCGAGCCGCAGGCCGCCGACCTCGATGACCGTCTCGTCCTCGGGCGCCTCGGTGGCCTCCCCCCGCCGGCGGAGCACCGCGCGCACCCGGGCGAGCAGCTCGCGCGAGGAGTACGGCTTGGTGACGTAGTCGTCGGCGCCGAGCTCGAGGCCCACCACCTTGTCGATCTCGCCGTCCTTCGCGGTGAGCATGATGACCGGCACGTCCGAGCGGCGGCGCAGCTCGCGGCACACCTCGGTGCCGCTCATGCCGGGGAGCATGAGGTCCAGCAGCACGAGGTCCGCGCCGGCCCGGTCGAACTCGGCGACCGCCTCGGGGCCGGTGGCCGCGACGCCGACGTCGTACCCCTCACGGCGCAGCAGGTAGGACAGCGGGTCGCGGTAGGACTCCTCGTCCTCGACCACGAGGATGCGGGTCATCGTCGGGCTCCTTCGTCGGTGCTGGTGTCGGTGACGTCCTGGGGGGCGTCCCCCGGGACGTGCGCGATGGGTAGGCGGATGGTGAAGGTCGAGCCCCGACCGGGCTCCGACCACACGGCGACGTCTCCGCCGTGGTCGGTCGCGACGTGCTTGACGATACTCAGACCCAGGCCGGTCCCGCCGGTGTCCCGCGAGCGCGCGGGGTCCACCCGGTAGAACCTCTCGAACAGGCGCGGCTGGGCCTCGGCGGGGATGCCCATGCCCTGGTCGACGACGGCGACCTCGACCAGCCCCTGCTCCTGCCGGACGCTCGTGCCCACGGCCACCCTGGTCCCGGCCTCGGAGTAGGCGACGGCGTTGTCGAGGAGGTTGCGCACCGCGGTGACCAGCAGGTCCCGGTCCCCCAGGACGACCACGCCCGGGTCTGCGCCCAGGTCGATCGCGATCTCGCGGGCCACGGCCTTGGTGCGGGCCCGGTCGACCGCCTCGGACAGCACCTCGCCCAGGTCCACGGGCTCGGCCTCCCGCAGCGCGTCGACGACCTGGAGCCGGGAGAGCTCGATGATCTCGTGGACGAGGGCCGAGAGCCTCGTCGCCTCGGTCTGGATGCGCCCCGCGAACCGGCGGACGGCGACCGGGTCCCCCGCAGCCTCCTCGACCGTCTCGGCCAGCAGGGACAGGGCCCCCACCGGGGTCTTGAGCTCGTGCGAGACGTTCACCACGAAGTCACGTCGGATCGCCTCGACCCGACGCGCCTCGGTGCGGTCCTCGGCGAGGAGCAGCACGTGCGTGTCCCCGAGCGGGGCGACCCGCAGGGCCAGCGCGACCGTGCCCGAGCCCACCGGGCCACGCGGCAGCTCGACGTCGGCGTCCCGCACCGTGCCGTCCCGGGCGACCGCGGCGACGAGCTCCTCGACCGCCGGGTGCGCGACGCGGTCGCCGCGCACCACCGCGAAGGCGTGGGCCCCGGGGCTCGAGCGCACCACGCGGCCGTCGGCCACCGAGACCACCACGGTCGCCGACCTGAGGGCGGCGAGCACCGCCGTCGTGCCCTCGGCGAGCTCGGGCTCGGCAGGGTGGGGGTGCGGCTCGTGCGGCTGCAGGGCGCGTCGCAGGGCCAGGGTGAGGAGCACCCCGACGGCGAGGCCGAGCAGACCCACGCCGAGCAGGAGCAGTCCGTCGATCACGGGCTCAGGGTACGTTCGGAGACGGACGCCCCGGCACACCGGCGCCAACGTACGGGAATCGGCCGACGGATGTTCACCCGGGGGTGGCACGGCGTTCACCTCGCCCTGCGAGCGTGCGACGCGACACGAACGAGAGGGAACTGATGCGAGACATCTTCACCGCCGAGCTCGCTGCGCTCGGCGAAGACCTCGCGGCCATGAGCCGCCTGGTCGAGTCGGCCATCGGGTCGGCCGGCCGTGCGCTGCTCGACGCGGACCTCGGCCTGGCCGAGACGGTCATCGCCGACGACCACACCATCGACGCCGTCGAGCGCGACCTCGACGAGCGCTGCGTCGCCCTCCTGGCCCAGCAGCAGCCGGTCGCTCGTGACCTGCGCGTGGTCGTCTCGGCCCTGCGGATGAGCGCCTCGCTCGAGCGCATGGGGGACCTGGCCCGGCACGTCGCGGCCGTCGCCCGCCTGCGGTACCCGCAGCACGCGGCCCCCGGCCCGCTGGTCGACACCTTCACCCAGATGCACGAGGGGGCGGTGCGCGTGGCCCAGCAGGTCACCACGGTCCTGGAGTCCCGTGACCTCGACCTCGCCGTCGCCATCGAGCGGGACGACGACCTGCTCGACCGGCTGCACGCCCAGACCTTCACGGCGATGCTCGGCGGCGAGAACCAGCTCACCACCCAGGAGACCGTCGACGTGACGCTCCTGGGCCGTTACTACGAGCGCTTCGGCGACCACGGCGTCTCTGTCGCCCGCCGTGTCGTCTACCTGGTCACCGGCGACTTCGCAGACGAGCGCGGGGCTCCCTGAGCCCCAGCGCTGCGGGGACGTCGCGCTCGGGGGTGCGCGCGTCCGACACCACGAAGGGTCCGTCACCGTGAGGTGACGGACCCTTCGTGCGTGCGGGTGCGGGGTCTCAGCGCCCCTGGTTGGCGACGGCCTGGATGGCCGCGGCGGCCGCGTCGGGGTCGAGGTACGTGCCGCCGCGGGTGACCGGCTTGAGGGTCTCCTCGTCGAGCTCGTAGCGCAGCGGGATGCCGGTGGGCACGTTGAGGCCGGCGATCGTCTCGTCGTCGATGTCGTCGAGGTACTTGATGATCGCGCGCAGCGAGTTGCCGTGGGCCGCGACCAGGACGGTCTTGCCAGCCTTGAGGTCGGGCACGATCTCGGCGTCCCAGTAGGGCAGGGCCCGCTCGAGGACGTCCTTGAGGCACTCGGTGCGGACCACGGGGGCGTCGGCGTAGCGCGGGTCGGCGTCCTGCGAGAACTCCGAGCCCAGCTCGATCTCGGGCGGGGGCGTGTCGTACGAGCGGCGCCAGAGCATGAACTGCTCCTCGCCGAACTCGGCCAGGGTCTGCTTCTTGTCCTTGCCCTGGAGGGCGCCGTAGTGGCGCTCGTTGAGGCGCCAGCTGCGCTTGACGGGGATCCAGTGGCGCTCGGCGGCGTCGAGGGCCAGGTTCGCGGTGGTGATCGCGCGGCGCAGCAGCGAGGTGTGCACGACGTCGGGGTGCACGTCGGCGTCGGTCAGGAGGGTGCCGCCGCGGCGCGCCTCCTCGATGCCCTTCTCCGAGAGGGGGACGTCCACCCAGCCGGTGAACAGGTTCTTCGCGTTCCACTCGCTCTCGCCGTGACGGAGCAGCACAAGGGTGTAGGTCATGCCCCCATCCTGCCGCATCGGGGCGGGGGCTTGAGCGGGACCGAGGGCCCGCACGACCACTCAGCGGGGCCGAGGGCCCGCACGACCGCTCAGCGGGACCGGGGGCCTGCCTGGGCGGCGAGGTCGTAGACCTTGAGCATGGACTGGGCGGCGGCCTGCCAGCCCAGGCCGCGCGAGTGCCGGTAGGCGCCGCGGGCGAGCCGG
>NZ_JALPKN010000470.1 GCF_023630195.1 Actinotalea sp. C106
TCGGGCTGCGGGGTGGGCTCAGGCTGCGCGACCGGGGCCGGCGTCTGGGCCTGGCCGCCACCCGCACGGCTCAGCTCGGCGATGCGGCGCTCGGCCGCCGCGAGCTTGCCCTTGAGGTCGTCGTTCTCCGCGGTGACGGACCGCAGCGTGTTGACGACCTCGTCCAGGAAGTCGTCGACCTCGTCCTGGTCGTAGCCCTCGCGGAACTTGGTCGCCTGAAACTTCTTGTTCAGGACGTCGTCTGCGGTCAGCAGAGCCATGGTGTCACCTCGGTTGTTCGTGCTGGTCGGGCCCCGGCAGTCCGCCGACCGCCACGGCTCACGGTAGCGGAGATCAGGCGGAGTGCACGGGCTGGGAACTGCAGGAGCGGGCGTGTCGGCCCATCACAGGGCCTGCGGGCCCCGTGAGTCACAGGAAGGCGAGCACGTTGAGCACGAGCCACCCCGCGAACATCACGATGATGAAGGCGAGGTCCAACCTGATGCCCCCCAGGTTGAGCGGCGGCACGACGCGCCGGACGGCGCGCAGGGGCGGATCCGTCACGGTGTAAGCAGCCTCGGCGACGACCAGCACCACGCCGCGCGGCCGCCAGTCCCGAGCGAAGACCTGGACCCACTCGAACACGAGCCTGACGAACATCAGGAGCAGGAAGGCAAGGACCAGGTAGTAGAGGACCAGGACGACGACGTCGAGCACGTCAGCTCTGGTTGAAGAAGCCGGCGCGGGTCTCGCCGCCGGCGACCTGCTCCTCGCCGGTCACCTCGACGTGCTCCGGGGACAGCAGGAACACCTTGCTCGTGACGCGCTCGATGGCTCCGTGCAGCCCGAAGATCAGGCCCGCCGAGAAGTCGACGAGACGCTTGGCGTCGGCGTCGGTCATCTCCGAGAGGTTCATGATCACCGGAGTTCCCGACCGGAAGGCCTCACCGATCACCCGGGCGTCGTTGTACGAGCGCGGGTGGATCGTGGTGATCCGACGCAGCTCGACGGCCGTGGTCGGGACAGGGCGGGCGACATCACGCCGGATCGGGGTGACCTCGGCCTCGTACTCCTGCGGCACGGCGTACTCCTCGTCGTACTCGTCGACGTACTCGTCGGCCTGACCGTGTCGGTCCTCCTCGGCCAGCCCCAGGTACAGCATCGTCTTGCGCAGCGCTCCGGCCATCGCGGCCTCCTCCCGAGAACGGTCCAGGTGGACCTTCGCCTCAGGGGCGTCGATCCGGTCAGTGCTCACGCTAACCCTCCCGCCGCGCCGCACGCCCGCGACACGCCCAAGGTCACGAGGCGTGCAGCAGCCGCACGACCCCGCCGTGGCGCCCCGTGGGCCGCCCCCCGGGCACGCCGCGGTGCGAGTACCACCGCCGGTCCTCCAGGGTGCAGACGCCGAGGTGACGGACGCTCCGCACCCCTGCAGCGTCGAGCTGCGCCGCGACCCCCGCGGGGAGATCGAGCGCCGCGGTGCCGCGGCGGGTGCGAGACCGGGCCTCCGGCACCACGGCCACCACCTGGGCGGCCAGCTC
>NZ_JALPKN010000471.1 GCF_023630195.1 Actinotalea sp. C106
GTGGGGGGGCGGAGCGTGGGGGGCGGAGGGGGCGGAGCGTGGGGCGGAGGGGGCGGAGCGTGGGGGGGGCGGAGCGTGGGGGGCCGGGCTCTCGGCTCGGAGCGCCTCCGTCCTCTCTGGTGCCCTCGCCCGTGGGCTCCGCCGCCGCCTCACCCAGGGGGCCGACACCAAGACCGTCGGGATGGGGGTCGATCGAGGTCACGTGGTGGCCCTGATTCACCCCAACGCCCGCGACTCCCGGGGGGAGTCCCGGGGTTGTCCACCGGGTGCTCTCGGTGTGGCCGGTCCACAGGGCGGCCGGCCCTTCGCGTGGCACCCCGCTCACCAAGGCGAAGGTCGACGGGTGCCGCCACCTCGTCAGTCGATCGCGCACCTGGCCGAGCGGCAGTTCGGGGTGGTGACCACAGGGCAGCTGCTGACGCTCGGGGTCGAGCCGTCCTGGATCAAGCGGCAGGTGCGCCACGGACCGTGGAACCGACTGCACCGCGGTGTGCTGGTGGTCCACTCGGGGCCGGTCGAGTGGCGGACCCACGCCCAGGCAGCGCTGCTCCACGCCGGGCGCGGGGCCGTGCTGAGCCACCGGGCCGCGGGGTACCAGCACGGCTTTCTCGACAGCCCCCCACGCGTGGTCGACGTGAGCGTGCCGCACGCACGCCACGTCGCAGGCAGCCCCGGCGTCGTGCTCCACCGACGTCGCCACCTCGGCGCAGAGGGCTGGGCCCACCTGGTGAACCGGCTGCCGACGACCTGTCGCCCTGACACCGTCCTCGACCTGCTCACCCTGGCCCGCTCTGACGACGACGTGATCAGCCTGCTGTGCGCTGCTGTCCGAGCGAGGACACTCCCGGCCGAGATCCGCGACGCCGTCATGCGGAGCCCCCGCATGGCCCACCGCAGGCTCGTTCTCGAGATCCTCGAGGACGTCGAAGGAGGGGCCGAGTCGGCCCTCGAACGCCGCTACCGTCGCGATGTCGAGCGACGCCACCGGCTCCCGCGCGCGCAACGGCAGGTCCAGCACCGGCTCGGCGACGGCCGCCGCGTCCGTGCGGATGCCGTGTACGACGGGCTCGGCGTGCGCGTCGAGCTCGACGGTGAGGTCGCCCACCCCGGCGGGCGGACCGACCAGGACACCTGGCGGGACAACGCCGTGCTCCTCGAACGTGGGGACGTCACCCTGCGCTACCGGTGGCGCCACGTCCGGGTCACGCCCTGTTCGACCGCGGCCCAGGTCGTCGCAGCCCTGCGCAGCCGCGGCTGGCGCGGGACCCCGCGGCCCTGCAGCGCAGACTGTCCCGTCACCTGACTCCCCTCCCAGCACCCCCGACGCGTGGGAGCGGCCAGCGAGGGCGGAGCGTGCGGGCAGTCGCAGCTGGCGGAGACGCGACAGCGGACGGCCGGGCGGCCGGGCGGGCGCGCGCGATCGGGGTCGATCAGGGTCAGATGGCGACCCTGATCCACCCCAACGACACGGGGCACCGGCCCGGGGCGGGAGCCGGGCGGGGCGGCAGCCGGCCCGGG
>NZ_JALPKN010000472.1 GCF_023630195.1 Actinotalea sp. C106
GCACCGGGGCGGGCCAGGACCGTGGCAGCAGCGGCCCCTGACCAGCGGTCCGCTCCCGAACGGCCCGCAGCAGCACGAGCACGGCCAGCAGTGCCACCCCGCCGACCCCCAGCCGGACCGACGCCACCGCGACCGGGGGCAGCCCGCCGACCTCGGCGAGCCTCGCCCCCGCCACCCCGCCCGACCCCCACAGCACCGCACCCACGAGGACGAGGACGAAGCCGGCGCCACGCCTGGTCGCCTCCGCCGTCGGCGGGCCGACCACCGCGTCTCCTGCACTCACGGTCGGGGGCCTGCCAGGTGCGTCGCGAGGGTCCCGGCGAGATCTCCGGGGGCCTCCGGGAGCACCCGCACGAGGTCCAAGGACAGCCAGGAGGCCATCTCCTCGAGCTCGGCGGCGAGCTCGGTGGCGACCAGGCCGAGCTCGTGGCCGGATCCTGGCTCGGCGAAGGCCGACCGAACCTCGAGGACGCCCGCGGACCGGTCGGCCCGCAGGTCCACGCGCGCGGCCATCGTGGAGCCGAGCAGGAAGGGCAGCACGTAGTACCCGTGCACCCGCCGGTGGGCCGGCACGTAGATCTCGATCCGGTACCGCATCCCGAAGAGCTCCTCGAGCCGACGACGCTCGAAGACCAGCGGGTCGAAAGGGCTGAGCAGAGCGCGACCCGAGGCGCGGCGCGGCACGGTGGCGTCGCGGTGCAGGTAGACGGCCCGACCCCAGCCCTCGATGCTCACCGGCACGAGCACGCCCCCCTCGACGAGGTCGGCGACGGCCGTCCGGATCGCGGCCGGTCGCTTGATCCGGAAGTAGTCCGCGAAGCAGCGCAGCGTCCCGATCCCGTGGGCGCGGGCCGCCATCGCGACCAGCTCACGGATCGCGTCCTGCTCGCTCGGCTCGGGCTGGGCGAGGGCCTCGGTCGGCAGGACGCGCTCGGTCAGGTCGTAGCAACGCTCGAAGGCCGCGTTGCGGCGGGCCGCGGTGAGCTCGCCGGTGAAGAACAGGAATTCGAGCACCCGCTTGGCGACCGTCCAGTTCCACCCCCAGTCGGTCTGCTGCCGAGGGTGTTCGGCCGCGTACCGGGCGTGCACCTCCCGGGCCGTGACCGGCCCCTCGGCCGTCACCAGGGCTCGGATCTCGGCGAGCACCGCGGCATGCTGCAGCGGGACCTCGCGGATGGTGCCCCAGGCCTGGTCCCGGTAGGCCCGCTGGCGCCACCCCTGCAGCCGGTAGGTCCGTGGGGCGACGAAGGACGCCTCGTGGGCCCAGCACTCGACCAGACGCCGGGGGGACCGGCCCGCGGCACGGTCGAGGAGCCCGGTGTCGTACGCCCCGAGCCTGGAGTAGGCAGGCATGAGGTGGGCCCGGGCCAGGACGTTCACCGAGTCGATCTGCAGCAGGCCGAGCCGGTCCACGACCTGCTGGAAGCCGCGCATCGTCGGCGAGGCGCCCGGGCTCCGGGGCCCGGCGAGGCCCTGGGCGCGCAGCGCGACCCGCCGCGCCTGCTCCAGGGTGAG
>NZ_JALPKN010000473.1 GCF_023630195.1 Actinotalea sp. C106
CGCCACGACCCCCGAGGCCCCGGACGGCAGGCGGTCCCCGCGCGTCGTCGTCGTCGGAGGCGGGCCCGGGGGCTACGAGGCCGCGCTGGTGGCCCGCCGCGCGGGGGCCGAGGTCACCCTCGTGGAGCGCCAGGGCCTGGGCGGTGCGACCGTGCTGACCGACGTGGTGCCCTCCAAGACGCTGATCGCGACCGCCGAGTGGATGACCATCGCGGACCGAGCCCCCGAGCTCGGCATCCGCAGCCTCGGCCAGCAGGCCGACAGCCCGGCGAGCGGGCACGAGGTGCTCCTCGACCAGGTCAACGAGCGCGTGGTGCGCCTCGCCCGCGCGCAGTCAGCGGACATCCGCACCCGCCTGGTCGACGAGGGGGTCGACGTCGTCGACGGCACAGGTCGCCTCGACGGGCCGCAGTGCGTGGTCATCACCCCGACCGACGACGGGTCCCCCGAGCGCCGCTGCGACGCCGACGTCGTGCTCCTCGCGACCGGCTCGACCCCGCGGACCCTGCCCGCGGCCGAGCCCGACGGCGAGCGCATCCTCACCTGGACCCAGCTCTACGGGCTCGACGCGCTGCCCGAGCGCCTCATCGTCGTCGGCTCGGGGGTGACCGGGGCCGAGTTCGCCGGGGCCTACCGGTCCCTCGGCTCGGAGGTCGTGCTGATCTCCTCGCGGGACCGCGTGCTCCCGGGGGAGGACGCCGACGCCGCGCAGGTCATCGAGGACGTCTTCCGGGACCGCGGCATGGTCGTCAAGGGGCAGTCCCGTGCGGCGTCCGCCCGGCGCACCGCCGACGGGGTCGAGGTCACCCTCGAGGACGGCGAGGTCGTGACAGGGTCGCACTGCCTCATGGCCGTGGGCTCCGTACCGAGCACGCAGGGGATCGGCCTGGCCGAGGCCGGGGTGCGGCTGACCGATCGCGGGCACGTCGACGTGGACCGCGTCTCGCGGACCAGCGTGCGCGGGGTCTACGCCGCCGGGGACTGCACGGGGGTGCTGCCGCTGGCCTCGGTCGCGGCCATGCAGGGACGCATCGCGATGGCCCACGCCCTGGGCGACGCCGTCGTGCCCCTGGACCTCGAGACGGTCGCTGCCAACATCTTCACCGCCCCCGAGATCGCCACGGTGGGCGCCTCGCAGGTCTCCCTCGAGGAGTCCGGCGTCCGTTACGTCTCGACCTCCCTCGAGCTGGCGCGGAACCCGCGCGCCAAGATGCTCGGGATGAAGGACGGGTTCGTCAAGATCTTCGCCCACGCCACCACGGGCATCGTGCTCGGCGGCGTGGTGGTCGCACCGCGGGCCGGGGAGCTGATCTTCCCGTTGACCCTCGCGGTGAGCCACCGGCTGACAGCCGACGACGTCGCGCAGTCCTTCACCGTGTACCCGTCGCTCTCGGGCTCGATCGCCGAGGTCGCACGGGTGCTGCACCAGCGCCGGGCGTAGGCCCGGGCGCTGCGGCCCGGCGGGCGGCTCAGCCGAGCAGCGTCCGCAGGGTCGGCCAGGCCTCGGCGAAGG
>NZ_JALPKN010000474.1 GCF_023630195.1 Actinotalea sp. C106
GGCGCGCAGGGTCCCGCCGTGCCAGCCGGTCACCTCCCGGAGGGCGGCGACCGAGGCCTCCTCGCCGACCCCCCGGTCCCGGCACTCCTCGAGGGCGGCGGCGAGCGCGACGAGCCCACGCCCTTGGGCCTCGACGAACGCCCTGTCCACGCAGGCCCCGTGCCCGGGCACGACGACGGCCCAGGGCTCCATCTGCGCCGCGAGGGCGGTGACCGCTGCTGCCCAGCCGACCGGGTCGCTGTCGACCTCGAAGCTCGGCGCGGCTGACTCCTCGACCACGTCCCCCACGACCCAGGTCGCGGCGTCGGGCACGTGGACCACGAGGTCGCAGGTCGTGTGGGCGGTCGGCAGGGGGTGCAGCACGAGGTCGCGGCCGGCCGGACTGATCGTCGTCGTGCCCGTGACCGTGCCCATGACCGGGACCTCCGGACCGGTGAGGGCGACCTCGTCCCAGGCGGCGGGATGGTCCAGGACGAGGTCGCCGGCCCGTCCGGCGGCCAGCTCGGCTTCTTCGTGCCGCCCCAGGTGCTCCGCGAAGCGGTGGTGGGCGTACGTGGTCGCGCGGCGGTGCCCGCGGTCGGTGAACGCGACGGCCCCGAAGGTGTGGTCGTGGTGCGCGTGGGTGTGCACGATCCCGACCACGGGCAGGGTGGTGCGGGTGACGAGGCTGGCGTACGCACGCGAGGCCGCGGCCGGCGTGCCGAGGGTGTCGACGACGACCACCCCGGTGGGTCCGAGGACCGCCGTGGTGGTCACGTCGATCGCGCCCGGCGCGTGCCGGAGCACCAGGACGCCGTCCGTCACCTCGACCCAGTCCGCCACGCGATCACCGTAGGGCAGGACAGGGGCCCGCACTGGAGGTGGGGCAGGAAGGTCGCCGTCGAGGGATGATTTCGGCAGTCGCCTGCGTTCTGGCAGACTGACCCCTTGGTCTGCGGTTCACGGAGGCGATCAGCGCCTGCGACCCGGGGACCCGTCGATAGGAGAACGACTGTGAAGAGCGACATCCACCCCGAGTACGTCGAGACGACGGTGACCTGCACCTGCGGCAACACCTTCACGACGCGCAGCACGTCGCCCTCGGGCGAGATCCGCGCGGACGTGTGCGCCGCGTGCCACCCCTTCTACACGGGCAAGCAGAAGATCCTCGACACCGGTGGCCGTGTGGCCCGGTTCCAGGCTCGCTACGGCAAGACGGACGCCAAGTAGCACCCACGACGCCGGCGGGGATGACGGCCCGCCCCTCCTTCGGGACGGGCGGCGTGCCGCACCCGCCGGCGTCGTCGTGCCTGGGGTCTGATCTGACGGGGGAGAGGGGAGCAGCCGGTGAGCGAGGTCTTCGACGCCGTCGCACCGCTGCTCGGTGAGCACGCCGAGATCGAGGCGGCCCTCGCCGACCCCGAGGTGCACGCCGACGCAGCCCGGGCCAGGCGGCTCGGCCGGCGGTATGCCGAGCTCGGGCGCGTCGTCGCCGCCTACGAGGAGTGGCGCCGCGCGAGCGACGACGCCGT
>NZ_JALPKN010000475.1 GCF_023630195.1 Actinotalea sp. C106
GGCTGCGGGAGCACCTGGGGCTCGAGCCGGTGCCCTCGCCGATCGTGGCGATCCCGGCCCCCGACGCCGCCGGTCGCCTCGAGGAGGCCGGGATCGCGGCGAGCGTGCGGGCGGGGGCGGTGCGGGTCGGCTTCCACCTGTACAGCACCGAGGAGGACCTCGAGAGGCTGCTCGCGGCGCTCGGGTGACGGGGGGCGTCGAACTAGATGCCCGTCGACCAGCCCGTGTGGGCGCGAGCAGGTAGCGTCGCAGGCATGGAAACACGTGTGCTGGGGCGGACCGCGCGCCCCGTGAGTGTCATCGGTCTCGGGTGCTGGCAGCTGGGCGCGGACTGGGGTGACGTCGCGGAGGACCAGGCCTCGGCCATCCTCGACGCCGCGGTCGACGCCGGGGTCACCTTCCTCGACACCGCCGACGTCTACGGCGACGGTCGCAGCGAGAAGCTGGTCGGCGAGCTGCTGCGCCGTCGGCCCGACGCGGGGCTCACGGTGGCCACCAAGATGGGGCGCCGCGCGAACCCGCACGTCCCCGAGGCCTTCACCCCCGACGCGTTCCGCGCCTGGAACGACCGCTCGCGCGAGAACCTGGGGGTCGACACCCTCGACCTGGTCCAGCTGCACTGCCCGCCGACGCCGGTGTACTCGAGCGACGCGGTGTACGACGCCCTCGACGCGATGGTCGCCGAGGGGCGGATCGCCGCGTACGGCGTGTCGGTCGAGACGGTCGACGAGGCGCTGACGGCGATCGCCCGGCCGAACGTGGCGAGCGTGCAGATCATCTTCAACGCCTTCCGCCGCAAGCCCCTCGAGGAGGTGCTGCCCGCGGCCGCTGAGGCCGGGGTCGGGATCATCGCGCGGGTGCCCCTGGCCAGCGGGCTGCTCACGGGCAAGTTCGGTGCGTCGACCACCTTCGCCGAGAACGACCACCGCACGTTCAACCGTCAGGGCGAGGCCTTCGACGTCGGCGAGACCTTCGCGGGCGTGCCGTACGAGGTCGGTGTCGCCGCGGCCCAGGAGGTCGCCGCCCTCACCCCCGAGGGCGCGACGACGGCGCAGCTCGCCCTGCGCTGGATCATCGACCAGCCGGGGGTCACGACCGTGATCCCGGGGGCGAGCCGTCCGGAGCAGGCCCGTGCCAACGCCGCCGCTGCGGACCTCGCCCCGCTCACCGAGGAGCAGCAGGCCGCTCTCCAGCGCATCTACGACGAGCGCATCCGGGTGCACGTGCACGGTCGCTGGTGAGAGCCGCGCCGCGCTGGCGGTAGCGCCTCGGCGCTGGTGTCAGCGCGGCACGGACCTGGCCGATCAGCTCGGTGTCAGCGCAGCGAGGACGAGGCTCATCCCCCTGGGGTCAGCGGCGCACGGAGCTAGCCGATTCGGCTCTGGGTCAGCGCGGCGAGGTCCACTGCGGGTCATCGTCGAGGCCCGGCCCGCCGTGGTGCCTGGGTGCGCCGCTGTGGCCGGGGCGTCCGGCGTGCTGAGGTCCGCCGTCGCGCCCTGGCCCCGAGCCC
>NZ_JALPKN010000476.1 GCF_023630195.1 Actinotalea sp. C106
GACGTCAGGGCGGGCTGGCTGCCGGGTGGCTCAGGCGACGTCGTCGGGCCCGCCGGCCGGCTGCCGCCCGCCGGGGCCGATGGTCGGCAGGCCGTGGTCCGGGGCGGTCACCGGGGCCACGTCCTCCTGGCCCTCGGGCACGACGTCGAGCAGCTCGCCGATGCGCGTCACCTCGAGCAGGAACAGCACCGTCTCGGGGGCGTGGATGATCCGCACGCGGTCGCTGACCCGGGTCGCGAGCCGTGCCAGGAAGGCGATGCCCGAGGAGTCCATGAAGGTGACGTGCTGGGCGTCGACCTCGATCGGCAGGCCGGTGGCCTCGGCGTCGGCCGTCGCCTCGGCGAGATCAGGCCCCAGGTCGGCGTCCACCTCGCCCGAGAGCACGATGCGGGTCCGGTCCGAGTGCACGATGACGTGGACCGAGCCCGGCTCTGAGCCGCCGGTCCCTGAGCCTGAGGTCGAGGCGTGCCCCGCCTCGGTGGGCCGAGCCCCCGACCGGCTGTTAACGTCGCGCACGTCGTTCTCCTCGGTCTCTGCCCGTGCCGCCCCGGTGGGCGGCCGCGGACCGTGGGGTCTATCGGTCCCACGATGGGTCTGGTCCGAACGCTAGACGATCGGAGGGTGTGGTGGTCAACTCCGTCCCGCCTGGTCACGGCGTGTTTCCGCCGGACCCCCTCGTGGACGACCTCGCGGAGGTCCGTGACCGCGCCCTGCACGCGACCGACGTCGCTGTGATGATCACCGACGCGCGGACCTCCGGGAGCCCGATCGTCTGGGTCAACGAGGCCTTCTGCCGCACCACCGGCTACTCCGCCGAGGAGGTGCTGGGGCGTGACCCGAACCTGCTGCACGGCCCGGGGACCGACCGTGACGCGGCCCGCAGCCTGGGCCGGGCGGTCCGGGAGGGCCGGCACGCGACGGCGACTGTCCTGAACTACCGCAAGGACGGCACCACCTTCTGGAACCAGGTCTCGGTCTCCCCGGTGCCTGATGCCGACGGCGAGATCAGCCACTGGGTCGGCATCCAGGTGGACGTGACCGCGCAGGTGCAGCACGCCGACGCCCAGCAGAGCTCGATCGAGGCGGAGCGACGCACGCGCTCCGGCCTGGCGATCGTGTCCCAGGTCTCGGACCTCCTCGTCGATCTCGAGGCGCCCACCGTGCTCCGCGAGATCACGGTGCTGCTGCGCCGGGTCGCCGCGTGGTCCTGCTTCTTCCTGGACGACGGCGGGCTGCGACCGGCGGTCGGCATCGACGTCGGTGCGGTCGAGACGGCCCCCGCCACCCGGGGACGGCGCGGTCGCGGCGGTCAGGGTGGCGCGGGGACCTCTTCCGGGGACGAGGTCCAGGACCTCCTGGACGGGCTCGCGGAAGGCCCCCTCGAGCTCGACCTCGACGCCCCCGACCACGGCCCCACCTCCGAGTGGCTCGTCAGCCACCTCCGCTCGGCGCCCCCCGGGCTGCCGGACCCGCCGCGCCGCGTCGTCGTGCACGTGGTGCCGGGGCGT
>NZ_JALPKN010000477.1 GCF_023630195.1 Actinotalea sp. C106
CGGTGCGGTGGCGGCGATCGGTCAGATCAGCGACATCATCGCCAGCATCAACGACTACCAGCTGACCATCGCCTCGGCGGTGGAGGAGCAGACGGCGACCACGAACGAGATGTCCCGCGGTGTGGCCGAGGCCGCGACCGGCTCGGGCGAGATCGCCACGAACATCACCGGGGTCGCCTCCGCCGCGCAGACCTCGACCGAGGTCGTGGGGCAGATGGGCTCGGCGATCTCCGAGCTCGCCCAGATGAGCGCCGACCTGCGCACCCGGGTCTCCGCCTTCACCTACTGACAGGCATCACGGACCGGCCAGCACCCCTGGCACTAGTACGACCAGGCAGCAGCAGGGCCCGGCCCCCGAACGAGGGGCCGGGCCCTGCTCGGTCTCGACGATCTCGATACGTATCCGTATCCCATGCGTCCCTGTATCGGACCATGTGTCGCTTTTCACCCGTGGCAGGGCTCACATCGCGTTGGCCCTCGTCGATGGTGAGTGCACGTGGCCGGGTCATCGGCGGCGCCAGTGATGAAGGAGCTCCCCATGAGCACGACCACCAGTGCCGCCCCGGCCGGCGCCCCCGCTGCGTCCGTGTCCCGCGGCTCGTGGTTCGCGAACCTCTCGATCCGCACGAAGATCCTGAGCGTCATCGGCATCCTCGCGGCCTCGGCCGCAGTGACCGGAGTGGTCGCCATCGTCTCCCTCCAGGATCTCGACGCGAACACCGAGGAGCTCTCCTCCATCAACACCGAGGTCGGCCGGCCGGTCCAGATGGTTCACCAGAACCAGCTCAAGGCCCGCATGATCATCGCCCAGGTCGCCGCGGCCGACACCGACGCGCAGAAGCAGGCGTGGATGGACTCCCAGGCCGAGAACGACGCCGAGATCGCCGCAGACATCTCCCTCGTCGAGGCGCAGGCCGAACACGTCTCGGACAACTGGGCGACCTTCACCGCGGGCTGGACCGAGTGGCTCAGCATCCGCGACAGCCAGCTGGTTCCCGCTGCCCTCGCCGGTGACGCGGCGGCCTTCCAGCAGGTACTCACCACCGAGGCCGAGCCAGCCAAGGACGCCTACCTCACCGGCCTCGACGCCATCGCCGAGGAGATCATGGCGGAGAGCGACGTCATCACCGAGGAGGCTCACGCCGAGACGCGTGCCGCCACCTCCCTGGTGATCGGCCTCCTCGTGGCCTCCTTCATCGGCGTCGTCCTCCTCGGGTTCTTCCTGGCCCGGTCCATCCGCAACGGGATCAGCAAGGTCAAGGACTCCCTCGACGCCCTGGCCGAGGGTGACCTGACGGTCGTGCCCGCGGTGAGCAGCCGTGACGAGATCGGTCAGATGGCAGACAGCCTGCGCACGGCCCAGGCGTCGTTGCGGGGGATCTTGTCGGGGGTGGCTGAGGCGTCGCAGACGATCGCGGCTGCTTCGGAGGAGCTGTCGGCCTCGGGGTCGCAGGTGTCGGCTGGGTCGGCGGAGACGTCGGCTCAGGCTGGTGTGGTGGCGGCT
>NZ_JALPKN010000478.1 GCF_023630195.1 Actinotalea sp. C106
GGCCACGAAGACCAGGTTGTCGAGGACGAGCAGCCAGGCGAGGTCCTCGCCCGCCGCCCGGGCCTTGAGCCGGGTGTAGTCCTGGAGGGCTCGCAAGGTCTCGGTGCGCTGGGCCTGCACCACCGCGGGCACGTCCACCCCCGGAGCGGTCACCGCCAGGGCCAGCTTGATCGCGAGCTCGTCCCGGGCCGGGGCGCCGCGCTCGACGGGCCGCGCCCACCACGCCGTCGCCTCGGCACGCCCCGCCTCCGTCAGACGGAAGCGCTCCCCCGAGCCCTCACCGTCGGGCGCGCCCAGCTCCTCGGCCGAGCCGGTCTCCCCCTGCGGGACCGGCTCGGCCAAGCCGTCACGGACCAACCGGTGCACGGTCGTGTACACCTGCCCGATGTTGAGGGGCCAGGTGCCACCCGTGCGGCGCTCGAACTCCTGCCGCAGCTGGTAGCCGTGCATCGGCCCCTCGGCGAGGAGCGCGAGCAGGCCGTGACGGACCGACACGGCGCCCCCTGGGTTACTCGGTAACAGAGGTGAGGTTACTCAGTAACGCGAGCCTGTCAACGACCCGTGGGAACGTGACCGCCGTTTCACCCGCAGGGCCGCCCGCGGGCGGTCGGCGGTAAGGCCCGGCACGGCCAGGACCTCGCGCCTCAGAGCCCTTCGGCGACGGCCGCGGTGACCCGCAGCCAGGCCTCGCGGCTCTCGGCCGAGAGGGCGTCGACGTCCAGGGGGCTGCCCGTCACGAGAGCGGGGTCGTAGGGGACGTCGAGGACGGTGCGCGTCAGCCGTCCGAAGTGCTCGTGCAGGCGCGCGGCGAGCTCGGGGTCCCGGCGGACGGCAGGGGCCGAGAGCACCGTCACGGCGTTGCGGACGAGGTCCTCGTGACCGGTGGCGCGCAGGGCGTCGACGGCCCAGGCCGCCGACTGCGCGGTGTCCTCCCGCACGGTCGAGACGATGACCACCTGGTCGGCGGCCTCGATGGCGGCCTGCCAGTTCGAGGCACGCATGTTGTTGCCGGTGTCGACGACCATCACCCGGTAGAACCGCGACAGCGTGCGATGCAGGGCGCGGAAGGCGTAGGCGTCGATCGAGGCTGCCGAGGCGGCGTCCTCGTCCGAGGCCAGGACGTCGAACTGCGCGGAACCCTGCGAGCGCACGTAGTTGTCCAGGTCCCCGACCCGGGAGGAGCCGGGGTCGGCGAAGCGGTCGAGGTCCTGCAGCAGGTTCACCGCCGTGTTGTGGTGCCGGGCCTGCTGCGAGCGCCAGCCGAGGGTGCCCCGGGTCTCGTTGTTGTCCCAGGCCAGGGTGTAGCCACCGCGGTGCTGGCCGAAGGTCGCCGCGACCAGCAGCGAAGCCGTCGTCTTGTGGGCCCCGCCCTTGGGGTTGATGACCACCACGGTGCGAGGACCGTCGAGGCTGCGCTGCACGGTCGCGACGGCGGCGCGGTGCCGCTGCTCGGCGGGCCCGGGCCCTGGGGCGAGCAGACCGCCCGAGATGCGGCGCACGGTC
>NZ_JALPKN010000479.1 GCF_023630195.1 Actinotalea sp. C106
CGGCGCCCGGGGTCGAGGGGGCGGTGGTCGAGGCGCCGTCGGGCCGCCGGCGGGTGCCGGTGCCGGCCGGGGCGTCGGAGGTCGAGGTCGTGGTGCTCATGGCGGGGTCCCTTCGCTGAGCCGGTGCCCGGGTGGAGTGACCACCCGGGCACCGTGGGGGTCAGGAGGTCGCGTCGACGAAGGTGGTGTCGAAGACGTCCTCGGCCGACGGCGCGGCGTCGAGGTAGCCGAGGGCGTGCATCTCCTCGGTCAGGGCGGTGACCTGGTCGCGGTACTCGGCGTCCAGCTCCCAGCGGGGCCAGATGTTGCCCAGTGCGGTCTCGACCACGGCGGCGTCCAGGCCGAACTGCTCGACCACGGCGTCGGCCCACTCCTCGGGGTTGTCGACCATGTGCTCGGTGGCGGCGACGTGCGTGTCGACCACGGCCTGCACGGTCTCGGGGTCCTCGTCGATCATGCGCTGGGTGGTGACCAGGCCGATGTTGACCCGGCCGACGGGGGTCTCGTAGGGGTCGACGACGTCGACCGCGCCGTCCTGCTTGGCGATCGACGGGCCGAGCTCCGCGCTCGAGAAAGCGTCGATCTGGCCCGAGGCCAGGGCGTTGGCCATGTCGGAGAAGGGAAGGTTGACCAGCTCGAGGTCGTCGATCTCGACGCCGTGGGCCTCGAGGGTCAGGCGGAGCAGGATCTCCTGCGAGGCGCCCTGCGGGTAGCCGACGGTCCGCCCGGCGAGGTCCTCGACCCCGTCGATCTCGGGGAGGCCGACGATCCCGGTGCCGCCGTCCGCGGCCGAGGCCACGACCTTGACGTCCTCACCGACCGCGACACCCGAGAGCGCCGCCGGCACCCCGGTCACGCCGAAGTCGACGCTGCCGCTGACCACGGCGTTCTTGATGTCGGGGGAGGTGTCGAACTGGATCACCTCGAACTCGACGCCCTCGGCCGCGAGCTCCTCGTAGAAGAAGGGGTGGAACAGGTGCGGCTGCCCCTTGAGCGTGCCGACCGTGACGGTGGTCGTCTCGCCGCCGTCACCGTCCCCGGCGCTCGCGGTGCTGCAGCCGGCGACGGTGGCGGTCAGGGCGAGGGCCGCTGCGGCGGCGCCGACGGTGCGGGTGTGACGGTTCATGTGGGGGTCTCCAGGATCCGGTGCGTGCGGGTCGGGGGTGCAGATCGGTGCGTGCGGGTCAGGGGTGCGGGTCGGTCGGACAGGTCGGTCGAGGTCGGGGCCCGGGGCGGGCCGTGGACGGGGTCAGCCGGTCGAGCGGCGGAACGCGCGCCACCCGCCGTGGTCGGTGATGTCGGTCTCGGCCCCCGTGAGCCAGCCGGTGAAACCCAGGACGGTGCTGCCGTCCTCGAGCTCGACCTGCCCCAGGGCCAGGGGCGGAGCCACGGTGGTGAGCAGCGTGCCGAGGGCCGCCGGGGAGAGCAGCCACTCCTCGCCGGGAAGGCTCGCGCCGGTCGGCGCCGCGGTCCCGTCGGTCCCGGCCGGGCCGGT
>NZ_JALPKN010000047.1 GCF_023630195.1 Actinotalea sp. C106
AAGTGGCCCGCGCCTGGGCCCACGAGGACCCCGAAGCCCTCCGCGCCGAGCAGCGCATGCGAGAGGAGCTGCGCGGACGGCGGCGGGGTCGAACGCGCCGAGCAGGACCGCGCCCACGCCGACACCGAGCGCGCCCGCTCGGCCGCGGACCGTGCGGAGGCTCAGCGGCTGATGCAGCAGACCGCCCACGACGACCTCCAGGCCGAGCACGCGCGCGCAGCCGCCCAGCACGAACCCGACCCCGAGAAGCGGGCCGACGCACTCGCCGCGGCCGAGCGCAACCAGGCTCGCGCTGATGCAGTGCGGGAGGACGCAGGTCCGCTGTATGACTCAGCCGAACGCCGCCAGGCCACTGCCCGCGAACTCGAGGCCAAAGGCCTGGACCACGAGACGGTCGCCACGAGGTTGCGCGCCGACGTCAGCCAGGCCAAGCCTGCACACGAAGCCGTCACCGCTGGGACCGTCCGAGCGTCGAAGGCTCGGCGCGGTGCGCGGGCGCGAGGAGCTCAGGTACAGCGGACCGGGATCGACCGGTAGAAGACTGCGAGGGCACCGCTGTATGGGCCGGAGCTTGCGCCGGCACGCGACGCGTCCCCGCGTGCTCGTGCTCCGACTACACGGCGCCCGGCGACGGTGCGAGCTTCACGTCCTCCCCTGACGACACGCAGGTCAGCGCGTGAGTTTCGGTGCAATGAAGTTCTCGTCCGCCCAGCGCTGCTGCGCTGCCTGCCGGCTCACCTCGTACAGGTTCCCAATCGCCGCCCATGAAGCACCCTCGTCAGCCCTAGCTGCTCGGACCGTGCGCCACTGGAGGCCTTCCACGCGGGCAGCGATCTGCTGCGCGAGCTCGACGTTGTCGGTCCAGTGCAGGCTCCGGCCATCCTCTTCGCCGGCGGCCAGGACGTCGAGCATGTCCCGCAGCTCAAGGGCGGCGTCGATGAGCACCTGTCGGTTCTCCGAGACCTCCATGTGTCAACCATGTGTTGACGCCATCCGACTGTCAAGCGTCGGTTGATTGCGAGCCCTGCCAGCGTCGAGCCCTACCGGGCGCGCACGCACACCGTCTGCCAACTGGGCGAGCCTGTGCTCACGGTGTCGGGGCGGGCTTGCTGAGGTGCTTCTCCAGGGCCTCGAGGAGGTGGTGGAGCCCGTACAGGCTCAACGAGAGCCCACCGAGGGCTGACAGACCGGCGAGGATCGCCCAGAAGGTGTTCAGCAGTGGTGCGTCGTTCAGGTATGACGTCGGGGCGCTGGCGTAGGCGATCGCCACGAGCACCGGACTGACGATCAGCAGCAGGACGAGGCCTGTGACGATCGCATCGGAGAAATGGGCGCTGAAGGACTTCGACAGGCTGCTCATCGCGCCACGCTATCGGCGCACGACGTGGCGGCTGGGTGTTCTTCGCCCCGTGCGGGAGCATGGGGCTCATGGCCCAGCACACACAGGTGATCGTGACCGACGACCTCGACGGATCCGAGCAAGCGCAGAGCTACCGGTTCTCCTGGCAGGGCGCCGAGTACGAGATAGACCTCAACGACACCCACCGCGACGAATTCCTGCGCGCACTCGCGCCCTACATCGACGCCGGACGCCGCGTCGGCGGCCGCCGACGCGCAGCGAGCAACTCCGCAGGCCGGAGTGCCAGTGACTCGGCCGCTGTGCGGGAGTGGGCCCAGGCCAACGGCTACAAGGTCAGCGACCGCGGCCGCATCCCTGCCGAGATCCGCACCGCCTACGACAACCGCTGACTCGGCGATCGAGCCCGGGGTAAGGGTCAGTGCGCCGGTACCGGGTGGGATGCTGCGGCACCGGAGACAAGGGGGTCAGCGAGTGACGCGCGAGCACGTCGGTGGACCGCCCAGATCGTCGTGAGAGTCGAAGGTGGGCCGCGTCTGTTAGGTGCGACGCCGGGTCGGAGTGAGACTTCGTCGGGACGATAGGAGCGCGACATCTTTCCTGGTGTCCGCGGCGTGGAGCCCGCTGATGACCGTCTGCTGTGTCTCTGGCGACCAGTAGATTCGCAGATTCTGCCGGGCCCGGGTGATGGCCGTGTAGAAGATGTTGTGCGTGATGTCGTCCTCGTTGGCGCTCGTGATGACCACCTTTACCGCGTCGTACTCAAGGCCCTGGGCCTTATGGATGCCGACGGCATAGGCCACCTGGAATGGGACGGTGGTGGTGTCCGTGTCGTCGTCTTCGTCACTGATATCGATGTCGTAGACCGCGAACCGCACGGTCGAATCGGATACCCACTGCAAGTCGAAGTACCCGTCGACGTCGAGCTCAGTAACGGGTCGGTCGAGACGAATGTCGAACTGAATGCTGCCCGCGTGGGCTTGGATGTCGACGATGGCGCCTTTGAGGTTGTTGTAGATCAGCGGCTTGAACCGGCTGGTGTCCGAAAACAGGACCGGGTCGCCAGCCTTGAACACGGCTGGCCCCCAAGGGACGGCGGGCGAGGGGTTGCTGGCCTGCAAAAACCGGTTGATGTTGTTGATGCCGTACAAGCCGTCGTAATTCAACGCGAGAATTATCTCGTCGACGGAGTGGTGGTCGAACAGGGTGGCATCGAGAACCGTCGCGTACCCGTTGCGGGCGATGGCCTCGGTGATGCCCTCGTCGAGAGTGCGGACCTTAGTCCAGAAGTCGATGAGCTCATCACTGCTGGTCCGGTACGGGGTGGTCAGTTCGAAAATGGAAGATGGTTCGATGTAGGACCGCACGACGTCGAACCAGTTGCCGAATCTGATGGACTCGATCTGGAAGACGTCCCCAACGAGCACGACGAGCTTGAAACGAGTGTTCTCCAGGATATTCAGGAGGTCGGCGTTGCTAACCGTCGAGCACTCGTCGATGACGAGCAGGTCGAAGTCGCCGGTGGGGTTGTGCTTGTGGCTGGCGATGGTGCGGAAGGTTGATTCTGGGGCGCTCACGCGGCGGCGCAAGTTCTCGACCGCGGGGTGCGTGTTGGCGAGAAACAGCTTCTGGTTCCCGCCGAAGTAGTTGGCGATGTGGTCGACCATGCGGGTCTTCCCCGTCCCGGCGGCCCCATAGATGAGCGCCACTCGGGACCGAGCAAACAACGTGGTGAGTGCTGCGCCTTTAGCGGTGTCGTCCACGGTGTGCGGCGTCGTCCCAAGCCACTGTTCAACCGCGGCCGTGTACCCGCTGATGCCGCTGGCCGCGTGCGCCTGGAGCTTGGTCACAATGTCGTAGGTATCATCCTCGTAACTCTGTATGAAGACGTGCCCGTTGTCGAGAACAAGGTCCCGGGCTGGCCTGTGCTTGTAGTAGAGCCTTCTATTGTAGGCAGCGATTAGGGCAGCCACGTCGCCCAGATCCTCAAGGTCAGCGACCGGAGTATAGAGAATCCCGCGTCCCTCGACGTTGTTGTTTACGCGGCGAGCTAGCAGTTCATGAGTGCGACCAGCGGCATCGAGGCTGTTAATGAGGTCCCAAAACCGAGGGTTGTGGGCCCGTGGTGCGGTGCAGAAGGGCATCTCGTCGAACGGTATGCATGAATAGCTGAAGTGGAGGTTCGACAGGCGAGCGTTCGGTTCCCAGTGATACTGCGCCTTCAACCAGTCGTTGCGCATCCGAAAGAGAAGGTAGCGCAGCAGGTTGTGACCGGGCCTATTCCCGCGGATGATTGCGCGCGCCTCGTCGATGGCCGGGAAGATCTGTGAACTCCGGGAACCGGTCGTTCCGCGGGTCTTGATGTCGTTGTACGACTCATCGGAGGCGTCGATGAGGTCCAGCAGCGTTGAGCCGCGGGTCAGACCAGTCATCACGAACTTGTACTCGGCAGAGTCCGTCCGCACCTTCGTCTGCTTCCCGACGAGGCTGGCGAAGTGGTCGATCTCGCACGGCCGGATGGACACTTCCCAGTTACGAATAATGGTTACCGGCATCTGTTGCCCAAAGACCTCGATGGTGGCCGCCTGCAGGCCCAAGTTCGCGGAGTAGTTGTCCGCGATGTCGATCTCTGTAAATCCGATGATGCGGTCAGCCTTGCTCACCCGGTTGACGGCCTTATAGAACGTAACCTCGTAGAAGACACGGCCGCCGGTAACGAAAGGCCGCGTCTTGTGGATATAGAACCGGTCGCGACGGCTGGAGGTCGCCCTTCCTGGATTGTCGATCTCGACGGCGATCTTTTCGTGGTACTCAGCGAGCGCCGGGTCCTGGTCCAGCGGAAACAGCTCTAGGTTGCCGAGTACCGCGACGCGAGCTTCGTTGTACAGGAGGGTCCGCAGGCGCAGCATGTACTCGTAGTAGCGGAGCATGAGCCGCTCCGAGGTATCCCCGTCGAACGTATAGTGGGAGACAGACGGCTTAAGCAGGGTGTGAAACTTGGTGACAAAGTTCAGTCGACCGTTCGCTTTGACCCAGGGGAGTGCAGCCTCGATGGCGTCATAGTCGTACTCGACGTCGCCATTGCCGGCGTGTAGACGCACGGCGACGCCCTCGACCAGGTTTCGCAGCTGCCCGAGGATGTTTTGGGACAGGAGGTCGCGCTGACTGGCCAACCCGGCGATGTTGGCGCAGATGACTGCGTCGGCAGCCCTCATGTGTTCGGCAACGGTGGCCACGTCTAACCTCCAACAAGCAGCGCGGACATAGATGAGTCCTTGGTGCAGCCCATCTTGGCCCTACACGGGGGCTGTTTGGGCTCGACTCGCGGCCCGAGCTCGCGCCAGCTACCGAGGTAGACGGTGATACGACTGTGCCGTGTGCGGCTCAGGCGCGTCGAGGCCACGCGAACGTCGCTGGGGGTCTGCTGCTGGTCGCGCTAGGGAGCGGCCCGCGAGGCGGGGTCTTGTGTGGCGGGCCCAGTCCATCGAGGTGTGAACGTCCTGGCCACGGGGCTATATAGGCTCGTTATGTCATAACATAACTTATCGGCCCGCTTTGTGCCAGCCGAACACACGGCTGCCTGTTGCGTGACCGTGACTTACGAGGTCAGGGTAGGACCTGTCGAATCTGGCCCCTAACCTCCAAAGAGAGTGCTGAGCCACGCTACCGACACAAGAGCCCACAGCGCGAGATCAACAGGCCCAGGCTGCGCTACTCGGTGAACCCTCCAGCCCGGAGGGCGCCCAGCGTCCATCCACCGACGGTAGTCCCATGTCGCAGAGGCGTACCTCACGAGCTGGAGGGCGGAGAATGTGAACAGGACAATCGCGACGGCATACGGTGTGGTTAGCAGGATTTGAGAGTCGTGAAGTGGCTGGAGGAGAACTCCAGCGACCATCACACATCCGCCCACTACTGCGCCGAAGAGAGTCGCTGTGCGGACGACGTGATGCCGCACGGCCATGTCCGGGCATTTACTAAAGGCCGTTGCCACGATCTTTTCGGATGCTTGACGTCGGGTCATCCCATCGAAAGTGAATCCAAGCATTGTATATGCAACTCGATGAATTATCGTGTAAATGCTCTGCACCGTCGGTCACCCCCAGAATGGCTCAGAGAGTACTGCCGGAAGTGTACCTGTAGTCACGGCGGACCCGCCGAGATCGGCGAATTTGTTCAGCTTGCTCCACCATGTGCCAGTGCGTACGACGGTTCCTCCAGCAGACGATGCGCTAGATGCTACAGATCTCCCGAACTGGGACACTCCGACCCCAATTCCGGGTACTGCCATTCCGGCGTAGAGCGCGGCACCAAAGTAGTTATCGTCACGTGCGTGCTCAGCCGAACGATGTCCCGCTGCTCCTATGCCGACTACGGCGCCAGCTGTGGCAGTGGTGCCAGTGGCCGGCATCGTCGCGAGGCCCCCAAAGGCGCCACCGACACTTCCCCAAGTATAGAAATCGGAACAATAGTTGACACTGTCCGTGTACCCCATCTGGTAGTTGATCAGGTCGCGGATTGCTTCGGTTCCGCCGAACGTTATGGTGTCTCCAAACCCTCCGACCCACTCGCCGAGGTTGTCTGCCCAGTAGAGGCCTAAGGGGTCGGTGTACTGGAGCGGGTTGCCTCTCGTGTAGGCGTAGGGGTCTTTGGTGAGGTCGAGGAGTGGGTCGAGGGTGAGGAAGTTGGCGGTGGTGGGGTCGTAGTAGCGGTTGCGGAGGTAGATGTAGCCGGTGGGGTCGGTGTACTCGCCGGCGTACCCGAACCGGGTGACCTCGCCCGCGGGGTCGGTGGTGGGGTTGTCGGGGGTGCCGTAGGCGTCGTAGTCGCTGTCGCCGGTGACCTGGCCGGTGGGGCTTGTGGTGGTGCGGATGGATCCGAGGGCGTCGCCGTGTAGGTAGTCGACGTCGTCGTTGTCGGTGAGGTCGATCTGTGCCAGGGGCGCGGTGGCGGTGCCGTAGAGGTAGGCATGGGTAGCGTCGGTCAGCAGCAGGGGCACTGCTGAGGTGGTGTCCCAGGTGTAGGTCTCGGTGACCGCGTCGGCGCCGGTGCCGGTGGTGGCTGTGGCCCGCAGGTTGTCTGCGCCGTAGGTGTAGGTGGTGGTCTGGTCGCCGGTGGTCAGGGACGTGAGCCGGTTGGCCAGGTCATACCCATGGGTGACGGTCGCTTCGGGGTGGGTGGTGGTGTGGCGGTTGCCACGGTCGTCGTAGGTGAACTCGGTGACGACCGGTTCCCCCTCCTCTTCGCCGGGTGTGGTGAGGGTGGTGAGCTGGCGGGCGTCGTCGTAGGTGAGGGTGCGTTCGCCGGGCAGGGTGGTGGGTGATCCGGCGGCGTCGTAGGCGAACGTCCCGCCCAGGTGGCCGGTGATCGCTTCGATGCGGGCCTGGGCGTCCCAGGCGACCTCGGCCGCGGTGGTCGGGGTGGCCGGTGGTGCGCGGGCGGCGTCCGAGCGGGTGGTGGTCTGGTCGGTCAGGAGCCCGGCGGGGGTGTAGGCGTAGCCGAGCTCGAGCAGGTCGACCCCGGCGGTGTTGGTGGTGGTGATGGCCAGGGGCTGGCCGGCGTCGTCATGGGTGTAGTCGGTGACGACGCCGTTGGGGTAGGTCAGGGTCTGGACCTGCCCGTCGGGGGTCCAGGTGTAGGTGAAGTCCCGCCCGGCCCAGTCCGTCAGGGCGGTGAGCTGGCCGGCCTCGTTGTAGGTGTAGTCCACGGCGTCGCCGGTGGGGTAGGTCAGCTCGACCAACCGCCCTGCCTCGTCCCACTCATATCCCACCGTGCCGGTGGGGGCGGTGATCTGCTGGACCTGGCCGAGGTCGTCGTAGGAGTAGGTCGTGGTCCCCGTCCCGTCGACCATCTCGATGGGCTGGCCGGCCAGGTCGAAGGTCGTGGCAACGTCGGGGGTGTCGTCGGAGTAGTCGACCCCGGTCTGGCGGCCCGCGGCGTCGTAGGCGTAGGTGGTGCTCTGCCCGTCGGGGTGGGTGACGGTGGTGAGCTGGCCGGCGCGGTCGTAGGCGTAGGTGGTCACGCGCCCGGCCGGGTCGGTGGCACTGGCCCGGCGCCCGGCGGTGTCGTAGGCGTAGGTGGTGACCTGCCCGGCAGCGTCGGTGTAGGTGGTGACCTGACCGGTGGCGTCGTAGGCCCACAGCTGGGTCGAGCTGTCCGCGGCGGTGACCTTGGTGGCCCGACCGGCCTTGTCGTAGGCGGTGGTCGTGGTGCGCCCGTCAGCGTCGGTCACGGTGACCGGGCGACCGGCCTTGTCGTAGGTGGTCGTGGTCACCGCACCCAACGGGTCGGTGACCGTCAGCAGTTGGTCGGCGGCGTCGTAGGTGTAGCTCGTGCGCGCCCCTGAGGGCGCGATGGTGGCCACGACCCGGTCCCCGGCGTCGTACTCCGAACGGGTCACCCGGCCCTCGGGGTCGATCGTCTTCACGGCACGGCCCAGCGCGTCGTACTCCGTAGCCGTGGTGGCCCCGGTCGGGTCGGTCACCGAGGTGACCCGACCCGCGCCGTCGTAGGCGAACGTGGTGCGGTTGCCGGCGGCGTCGATGACCGCGGTCACCTGACCGGCCGCGTCGTACTCCCGCGTGGTGCTCGCACCCAGCGGGTCGGTGACCGTGGTCGGGCGACCCGCCGCGTCATAGGCGGTGGCCACCACGGCGCCGAGCGGGTCCGTCGCGGCCAGCTGCCGGCCGGCCGCGTCGTAGGAGAACGTCGAGGTGAACGCCTCGGGGTCGGCGCCCTCGGCGGTGCCGCGGGGGTCGGTGGAGGCCACCAACCGGCCCAACGAGTCGAACCGGGTCGTCACCACGACGCCGTCGGGGCCGGTGGCGGTGGCCACGTACCCGTTCGCGTCGTAGGTGTAGGACGTCACCCGGCCCAACGCGTCGGTGGTCGTGGCGATCGTGCCGTCAGGGTTGACCGTGAACAGGCTCTTGGCGCCGGTGGGGTCGGTGACCGAGGTCAGGTTCCCCCGCTCGTCATAGGCGAACGTGGTCTTCTCCCCAGCGGGGTTGGTCACCACCAACGGGTTGTTGAACTCGTCATAGGTGGTTGTGGAAACTCTTCCTAGCGCGTCGACGGCGCGGGTCCGATTCCCTCGCTCGTCATAGGCGAAGGTCGTTTTACGACCTAGAGGGTCTGTTCTTGAGGTCACCTGGTTTGTGCGACCGTAGGTGAAGGTCGTTGTGGCGGCCTGGGACGTGCCTGAGGCGTGCGTCTCAGCTACGACCTGCCCATCTGTGTAGGTCTCAACCGTCCTAGCGCCCGTCGGATCCGTGATCATAGTCGTGCCATCTAAGTACCTGAATGTTGTTACACGCCCGAGCGGATCTTCTTGGGCTACGACCCGAGACGCGAGATCGTAGGTGTTCGTTGTGACGCCGCCGTTCGGGTGAACGATGGACGTCACGCGGTGATCTTCGTCATGGACATAGGCCTTGCTCGAACCATCTGGATACTTGACTTCGAGAAGATCGCCGCTGGCCGAGTAGCTATACTCGACAGTACGCCCTGAGTTGTCGGTCAGAAGCGATATCCGCTCACTGTGCCACGAGAACTCTACGAACCGCCCCAGGTCGTCGGTAATGCGATCAATGTAGCCATCGACGTATGTGACGTCAACCCCTTGGCCGTTCTTGTCCTCGGCGCGAAGAAGGGCTCCGGCTCTAGAGAACTCGAAAACCTCACTTCTGCCCCGGGTGACGACAAAGTTGCCAGTCTCCAATTTCACGAGTTCGGCTTGGACCCGAGCGGGCGCGAGGTAGGTATTGTCGACGCTTCTAGAAAATTCTGTAATGCTCCCGTTCTCTTGGACGAACCTAAGTTTCAGAGCCTCGTCCAGTTGCGTTCCTGCCGGCTCGGTCGGTGAGGGTTCTAGTCGCATCGAGTAGTTGAGAGACGATCCAGGTCCGAAAGGTCCTTGCACAGTGCGGCGCACGGTGGAAATGTTCCGCTGCACGGATAGGCTTCGCCCCGTACCCGGGATCCCTAGTTCCTCACTACACTCCCAAAATTCGCCGGTGAAGGAGTTGATGGGGTCGGCGTGACAGCGCTGACTTCCGGCTATGGACGGGTTGAATCCACCATCGATTTCTCCTGCTGACGTGGGGCCAGAGCCCCCAGGAAGGACTCTTCCCGAAGTGGCAAGAATGTTGCGCGGCGGGCCCCACGTCTCTATATCACCGGCTCCACCTTCGACCACGTATGCCGTATACGAGGTTGCTCGCACGTTGTACGCAGGAATAGACATACTCCGAGGGCTTTCTGGGCTGCCGCACGGAGGGCTTGTCGCGTAGCTCGGTTGGCAATAGAAGGCGAGATATTCTCCCCCGCCATACTGGGGTCGCAATTGCTGATAGACAACAAGCATCGAGCCGTAGTGAACTGGAGCGCTGGGGGTGGCTGTCAGTGTATGGTCAAAGTTGTCAACTGCCACCGATAGGCTTACGGACCCGGACCAAAGGGGAGCCGTTGGGTCCTCCGCCTTTAAAGGCATAGTTGCAGGCTGGTCCGCTTCAGTTGCTTCGCTCGCCGGACCGGAACTCTTGTAATAGGGTGCCGTGTAACTTGTGGATTCCAGCTGATTGATATCTACAGGCACGGGGAGTTCCGTCGAGGAGGGTGAGGCTGTCGGCTCCTCCGTTTGAGCCGAGGCTGGGGTTGCGGTCATCAGCCCGATAAGTAGTGCTGTAGTTGCTATTGCCGATCCGACACGCATTAGTTCGCGCTTTTGGCCAGTCATCATTATCCGCATGCCCCTCTGCTGCGGTGCGCGGACGCACCGTTCCGTACGACAGATGTGCTGGTTGTGAATTGTGGTCAGTGTGGTCGTGACCCACTGCCTGCACAGGCGAGCCGTCTAGTCCCCGCTGACGACAAGCACGACTGGTTCGACTGTAGAGCGCTGGGGTGGCGCATGGGGTGAAGTTTGTGATCTTCACCCGAATGGCGGCGGTTGTTCGAAGAGTCCCTCCGGTGGTGCTACGTAGGGCAGGGGTTCGCCCTTCTTGGAGGTGTTCTCTTCGCCGTCGGTGGCGCCGGCGAAGGGGCCGTCGGGGTCCATGAGGGCGGGCATGTGGTGGTCGGCGTGGTCGCGGAACCAGATGCTCATGCCGGTGGCGGGGTCCTGCCGCAGGTGCTCCCACGCTCGCCACAGGGCCTCGAGGCGGATGACGGCTTCGTCGTAGCGCCACCACTGCCCTGCCCAGCAGCGGTGGCGGCCGTCGATGCGTCGCTTGTAGACGTGGCGTAGGTACTCGCGCACGAACTCATCCACCGACCCGTAGTAGAGCTCCGGCTCCTCACCGGCCGCCTCCTCGACGCTCTCGGTGTCTGGGCCGTCGTAGTCGTCCTGGCCCCAGTCGCTCACAGGGTCCCCTCCCCCGCCTTGCTTGCCTGGACGGTGACCAGGTCGGTGTGAGCTTGGTGGATGGTGCGTTCGGCTTGGGGGTCGTGGGCGGCGATCGATGCCTTGACCGCGGCGGCGTGGGGGCCGGCCATCCAGGGGGTGGTGCGGATCAGGGTGGGCCTGGACCCCGAGGCCAGGACCACGGCTCTCCCCTTGGGTAGGGCGGCGAGGTCGGCGATGTCGAGGATGCGTTCGCGGTGCAGTTGCTGGGACACGGTGCGGTGCCCGCGCCCGGTGGAGGTGGAGGAGGACAGGCGGTCGTAGTCGCCGATCATGCGGGAGAGGTCCTCGAGGAAGGTCGCTTCGCTGACCCCGCCGCCGTAGACCTTGATGTTGGCCGCCGACCAGAGCTTCTTCATCCCGGCTTCGCCCCAGACTTCGGTGCCTTGGGACCAGGACTGCAGGATGGTCATGAGCACGATGCCGCGGGACCCGTAGTGGGAGTACAGGTTCGGCAGCTCCCGCCACCGGCACACGTTCGCCGCCTCATCGAGCACCCCCACCAACGGCGTGCCCAGCCGCCCGCCGGCCGAGCGGGCAGCGAGCTCCTCGGCAGCCTCGACCACCGCGACAGTCAGAGCGGTGACCAGCGGTCCGGCGGTCCCGCGCCCTTCCTTGGACAGGGAGTACAAGGTCCCGCCATCGGCCTGCACGAAGGCTTCCGGGGAGAACTGGGGCCGGGGGTCGGCTGGACCCTGGGGGGTGATCCAGGTGGCGACTTGGCGGTTGGTCAGGCAGGAGGCCATCTGCTGGGCGGTGCCGAACACCCCGCCGCGTTGCTTGTCCGGGGCGGAGACGACGCCGGCGACTTGGTCGGCGGTCAGGGTGAACCCGTGTTCCCGCAGGATGTCGACCGCGGTTTCGTCGGTGGGGCGGGTCAGCCAGGTGTAGACCGCGGTGATCGGGCGGGAGTCCAGGGCGGCGGCGAGTAGGAGGCCGGCGAGGAGGTCTTGGCCGGCGGGGTCGAAGTAGGCGTCGGTCGTGGCTCCGGGGTCGCGGGACCCGGTGGCGAAGTGTTCGGCGAGCTTGGCGGCGCGGACCTCGTCGGTGACGTAGGACAGGGGGTTCCACCACCAGGTGGGTTCCTCGAGGGCGATGGCTTGGGGGTCGAATACCCACACCGGCCCGGCCTGGGCGCGGACGTCGCGGGTGGCGTCTACGACGTCGCGCTTGTTCGAGGTCACCAGCACTGATCCGGGGGCGTCCAGGATCGCGGGGACCGCGCGGGAGGTGGTCTTGCCGGTGCGGGGCCCCCAGATGTCGAGGTGCATATCCTCCCAGGACCCGAACAGGTGCTGGCCGGTGGCCACGGTGCGCCCGATCGGCACCCCCGGGGAGGCGTCCACGCCCAGGCGTTGAGCCTTGGCCTGGGCTGTTTTGCGGTTCAGGTCGGCGACGTCGCGGCCGCGGCCCATGTAGGTCGCGGCCCGGTCCACCCGCGACCGGCGCCCGCGCATCCTGCTGGCCACGACCCCGACCCCGATGGCCACGACGATCACGACGGCGGCTAGGGCGGCGAGGACCCACCAGGCGGCTGGGGGCCAGAGCAGGTCGCCGCCGGCCAGGGCGAAGACGAGCTCGAAGGGGTCCCCGGGCACCACGACGTCGCTGGCGGCGAGGCGGTGTCCCAGGTGCATCGCGGCGTAGAGGGACCCCACGACCACCACGACGGTGATGACCCCGATCCAGACCAGGATCGCTTCGGTGCCCAGGCCGCCGGGGTCGCGGCGGCGGTTGTTCGGCGTGCTCACGCTCGCACCGCCTCGGTGGGCTCGAGGGGGCCGACGCGGGACTGGGTGTGCCAGAGCTTGTTGGTGTCGTTGATGGACTCTTCGGTGCTGGTGAGCTGGACGTCCACGGGGATGCCGGGGCGGCCGCCGACCTTGACCAGGAACTTGCCGCGTCCGGGGGGTTCGGCTTCGCGGCCGGTGGTGGGGTCCCAGGCAGGTGGGTCCTGCCAGCCGATCAGGAGCTCTTGCTCGGCGTGGGAGAACGGCACCGCGGCGGTCAGCTGGGGCATCTCGGCTGAGGGAAGGCCCCCGCAGATGACCATGCCGGAGCGTTCGACGAACCCGCGGGCCTTCATCCGGTCTTCCTCGGTGGCTAGGGCCAGCAGGTCGGACATGGTGTGGGAGATCATGGCCATCCCGACTCCGCGTTGGCGGTTCAGGCGGGTCAGGGCATCAACGCGGTCGACCATGCCGCGCCCGGCGCGCAGCGCCCGCCACAGCTCATCGAGGATCACGAAGTAGTGCCGGCGTGGTTCCAGGCCGGCGTCGGCTAGGGCGTTGGCGACGTTGACGGTGCCGAACCCGGCTGACCAGCACGCGAGCAGGGTCGCGGCCTGCAGGTCCATCTCTGAGTCGTCGATCGCGGACACGTCGTAGACCACGGGCGCGTCGCGGCGCATCGGGTTGGTGGTCTGGCGGGCGAAGGTCTCGCCCAGGCGACCGCCGCCGACCAGGCCGATCAGGGAGGCCTCCAGGGATTCGGTGATGGCCTGGTAGCGGGTGTCATCGCCGCGGTCCAGGGCGACCGCGCGCACCTCGGGGGGCCCGTCTTGGATCACGCGCAGCAGGTCCCCCAGCACGGGGATGCCCTGGTGGTGGGCGTCCAGGTGCTTCAGGGCCCGGTCGATGATCGTCTCTTCGCGGTCGGTCGGTGGGGCTGAGCGCAGGATCGTCAGCAGCGCCGAGACCATGGTGTGTCGGCGCCCGTGAGCGTCGGCCACCACCTGGGCGGCCTGTTTGGTGAACCCCGCGGCGTGCAGGCGGGCCGCGGCCTGGGTGGCCTCCCCCGGGTCCAGGATGTTCAGGTATCCGCGCCCGCGGCCCAGGGTGATGACCTGCCCGCCGAGGGCTTCGATGAGGTCGACGTAGTCGGGCTTGAGGTCGCCCAGCACCAGGGGCATCACCCCGTACCCGGCCAGGCCGGTGGCCATGCGGCGCACGATCGTGGACTTGCCCAACCCCGGTTTGCCCAGCACGAACGCTGAGGGGTTGGAGATGAGCTTGGCGCGCTGGAACCAGGAGATCGGGTCGCAGCACAAGGTGGCGCCGGTGTGGATGTGCCGGCCCAGTGGCACCCCGACCATGGGGGTGCCGGTGCCGATCGCGAACGGCCACATGCCACAGACCTGCACCGTGGTGCCGCGCCACTCGCTGGCCTGCTGCAGGTAGTTGGACTGGCCCCGCCCGCGTCCTAGCCAGCCGCGCATCGGTGGGCGCTGGAGGCGCGCCTGACGGGGCTGGTCGGCCTTGGCGTTCACAGCTTCTCCCGGAGCTCGGCGGGGACCTTGATGTGCTTGGCCAGCACCAGGCCCAGGGGTAGGGCCGCGGCGAAGGCTGAGTCCTGGGACCCGTAGACCGGGCGCAGGCGCAGGCGGGCGGTGGCGGCCAGGTTGTCGATCGCTGCCCGGGCGTCGGCGGCGTGCTCGAGGTCGGCCACGGTGGCGGTGACGAGCATCCCGAACTGGACCATGCCCGCCCCGGAGGCCTCCTCGCTGGCGGTGGCCGCGGCCGCGCGCACCGCCAGGGTGTCGCGGGCGGCCGGCTTGGCGGTCGAGGTGGCGCGGAACTGCGCGGCGCGCAGGTCGGCCTCGACGATCGCGGCGGCCTTGGCCGCGTCGATCGGCCGGTACAGCAGGGTGATGCGCTTGCGGGCGATGTCGCGGTGGGGGGCCAGCAACCGGGCCAGGACCCCGGACTGGACGTTGCCGCGTGGGGCCTGGGTCATCGCCCAGGTGCACGAGTACGCCGAGTCGTGCCGGTACCCGCTCCAGGATGCCTCAGCGGCTGTGGGGCCCACGTCGGGCCAGGTCAGCTCGGGGGTCTGCCCGGCGGCGTGGGCCTCGTCGATCAGGGCGGCGGCGGCGGGGTCGTAGGCGATGCGGATCGCCTCGCACAGCTGCTGGGCCGACAGGGGGTGCGCGGCGCCCGCACCGGTGGCCTGCAGCCCGCCGGTCAGGCCCGGCAGGCGTGCGGCGAGCTCACGGCCCATCTCCTCGGGGCTGCGCTTCTTGCCACCGGCGCGCTGGGCGGCGGTGAACGTGATGGCCACGAACGCCTTGACCGTCGAGGAACCCGCCGGGTAACGGCCCACGACCTCGTGGAGCATCTGCTGGGCGAACGCAGGGGCATGGGGGTCGATGTTCATCGCGACCTCCCGGCGCAGGCGCGTGCCCGAGTCCGGGGCGGTCTCGATCGTCACCGACGCGGCTTCCACGCTCGGCTCGTCGCCGAGGTTGGACAGCCAGTGCCCCCAGTCGGCCACCCACGCGTCGATCTGCTCGGGATCTACCAGGGCCGCGCCGTCCGGTTCGGTGCCGATCACGACTGCGTAGGACCCGGTGGCCGGGGTGTACAGCAGGGCGAACGCGCGACCGTAGGAGTCCTGGTGCTCACTCAGGCGGGTCGGTGCGGCAAGACCGGGTAGCTGGTAGGTCCCCCACAGTGCACGGCCCAGAGGCCCTGAGCGGTAGATGTTGGTCCCGCGCGAGCGAGCCGACCACCACGCGACCCGGGCACCGGTGCGGGTGATGACGCTCTTGCCGTGGGAGTCCTTGGTCAGGACCGCGAGCATCACCGCCCCCAGCACTGCGGTCAGGACCACGGCCTCCAGCAGGCCGGCCACCATCGAGGTCACCACCACCGCGACCAGCCCAGCCAACAGCAGCCCGGTCCCCACCGAGCCCAGCCCGAGGATCCCCGGGGAGGTGGGCTGTCGCCAGTTGCCGTAGGTCCGCGGACCCCTGTTCGTCTCAACGGCTGCCATCAGGCCCGCCCCCTTCACCTGTCGCTTGCTCCCCCAGGCCCTGGGCCGCTGCCGCGCCCGCCTGCCCGGCCTTGATCCCCGCGTCCAGCGCCGCACCCGCGGCGATGCCCGCCGGCCCGGCCGCAG
>NZ_JALPKN010000480.1 GCF_023630195.1 Actinotalea sp. C106
GCCAGCCGCGTCGCCGTCGACCCTCGCGCCGACGTCGGCAGGGGTGCGGCGCAGCAACCACGCGTGCGGCACGGCGCACAGCCCGACCAGAACCGCCAGGACCACGAGGGCCGAGCGCCAGCCGAGGCGGGCGGTGAGCAGCTCGGACAGCGGCACGAAGATGGTCGAGGCGAAGCCGGCCACGACGGTCAGGGTGAGCAGGGCCCGCGTGCGCTCCCGGGCGAACCACCGGGCCACCAGGGCGAACGCAGGCTCGTAGAGGGTCGTCGCCCACGCGCACCCGAGCAGCACGAAGGCCCCGTAGAGCTGCGCGACCGACTGCGCCTGGGACCACGCGAGGAGGGCGCACGCGCCCAGCACCGAGCCCAGGGTCATCACCGGCCGGGCGCCGAAGCGGTCGAGCACCCGGCCCACCACGGGGGCGAGCCCACCGCTGATCGCCAGGGCCATCGAGAACGCCCCGGTCAGCACCGCCAGCGAGGTCCCCAGGTCCTGGCGCATCGGGACGAGGAACACGGCGAAGGCGTAGTACAACGCCCCGTAGGCGACCGTCTCGGTCACGGCCAGGGCGTGGACCATCCGCCAGCCGGCGTAGTCACGCCGCCGCGGGCGGGCGGCGGGTGGCGCCGTGCGCACGCTCGTCATGCGCGCGCGGGTGCCTCAGACGATGCGGGAACGTGGGCACGGACCAGGGCGCTGACCTCGGCGGCCAGCTGCGGGGTCGCCGCCACGACTCCGCTCCACCGCCGGGTGAGATCGAGGTCGAGCTCGAGGGGCCGTTCCCACACGTCGGTCACCACGCCCCCGGCCGCCGGGGCGAGGACCATGGCCGCAGCCAGGTCGACCAGGCGGTGGGTGTCGCTGCCCGCGTCGAGGAAGACGTCGACCGCGCCGGTGGTCACGAGCACCGCGTCCAGGGTGCTGCAGCTGAGCACCCGGATCCGCCGGGCCGCCGAGCTGACGGCCCACCACGCGTCGGCGTTGCGCCGGTGCGGTCGCAGGAGCGAGACGGCTGCCCCGGCCACCGAGGCCTGGCCGCTCACCCGGCGGGACCGCTCGCCGCGCACCGCCCACCACCGCTCATCGGTGTGCAGCCAGCTGGTCAGAGCGTCGGTGAAGGTCCCGTCGACGGCCAGCGCCCCGCTGAAGCAGGCCAGCGGGACCCCCGCAGCGGCGTTCGCCGAGCCGTCGACCGGGTCGGCGACGAGGGTGACCGCGCTCCCGACGTCGACGAACCCGCGCTCCTCGGAGAGCACGTTGACCCGGCGCTGCACCGCCGCCTCGATCACGGCGTCCTCGACCAGCTGGTCGATCAGCATGGTGGGCGTGCCGTCGGCACCGACCATGACGGTCGCGGCCAGCTCCTCGCGGTCGAACCGTTCGTGGGCCGCGAGGAAGGCCCGTCGTGCGGCGTCGGCGGCCTCGGCCAGGACCGGGTGCGGCCGGCTGCTCACGCGTCCGCCCCGACGGGCACCAGGTCGGCC
>NZ_JALPKN010000481.1 GCF_023630195.1 Actinotalea sp. C106
CCCGACCCCCGAGCCCACGCCCTCGACGCGCGGTGACGACGGCTGCCCCGCCCGGGCACCCCCGCCAGGTGTGACCGTGCCGACGCGCAGGGGCAGCCCGCCCGCAGGGGTCGAGGTGACATGGATCGGTGCCGGTCGGCGGTCCTCACGGCGCGCGCGGAGCAGCAGGAGGGCCCACCACACGATGCCCGCGAGAAGGAGCACGCCGCCGACGGCGACCCCTGGCACGAGCCAGGGCGTGCGGACCTCCTGGGGCCAGGTGAGCGAGACCGACGGCGGGGTTGCGTCCTCCCCGGTGGTCGCGACCAGCACGCTCCACCGGCCCGGCTCGGTCGTCCAGGACAGCTCGGCCTCTCCGGCTCCGTCGACCTCGGTGACCCACAGGTCCGAGCCCGAGGGATCGGGGGCCGGGCGCGACTCGGTCTCGTCCTCGGCCGCTGCCTCGGCGTCCGCCGTCTCGGCCTCGTCAGCCTCGCCCTCCGCCGTCTCCTCGACGCCCTCGTCCACCTCGTCCGGGGCAGGTTCGACGACCTCGGTGCGCAGTGCCTCGGTGTCGGCGAGCCCGGTGACGAGGGTGTAGACGTCCTCCCCGACCCATGCCTCGACGTCGGAGGTCCTGCCGAGGGCGATGACGACGGGCTGGTCGCCCTGCGTGCTGGCCTCGACGAGCACCTCGTCAGCGGCGAGGTCGAGCACACCGGGGGCGGTCACGACCATCGTCCCTCCGTCGGTGGCCTGGCCCTGCGCGACAAGGGTGTCGGAGGGCCGCCACACCGTGGCCGAGGCAGCAGCGAGGGAGATGGCGGCGACGCCGAGAAGGCAGAGCAGCGTCGCGAGAGCACGTTGGAGCACAGATCGTCCTTTCAGACGTGACGGTCCACCTTAGGCGAGGCCGACCCTCGTGGCGCGCGCAGCCAGGGCAAAACGGGCAGTTCGGACGCCTACGAGCGTCCCACGCCGTGCACGTGCCGGGTGACCGGCACGGCCCGGGGTAGGGCACGAGGCCCGCGACCGATACGCTGGACGCCGTCCGTCGTCACCCGACCGGGTGAACGACCGCACCCGCGTGAACGGTCCGACGTCCGCGCACCGCACGCCCGCGGCGGCTCCGCGCCGCCCCTGAGGAGGTTCTTCGTGGCCGACGAGCGATCGCCCTTCCCCGTCGTCATGCGCGGGTACGACCGCGCGCAGGTCGACCAGAGGATCCAGCAGCTCGAGAAGCAGCTCGCCGACGCCCGCACCCAGGTCGAGCAGCTCGACGCCAAGGCCATGCAGGTCGCCGGCGAGCTGTCCGAGGCGCACCGCCAGCTCCGCGAGGCCGAGCGGCCCACCTACTCGGGCCTCGGTTCGCGCATCGAGCAGCTGCTCCGCTCGGCCGAGGAGCAGTCCTCCGACGTCGTCTCCCAGGCCAACGCCCAGGCCGCCGACGCCCTGGCGCGCGCCAAGCTCGCGGCGGGCCAGCTGCGTGCCCGCGCCGAGAACG
>NZ_JALPKN010000482.1 GCF_023630195.1 Actinotalea sp. C106
GCCCGACCCCGACCCCGGCCACGACGCCGACGCCCTCGCCGGCCTGCTGCGCACCCCCGCGCGATGGGCCGTCGTCGGGCTCTCCACGAACACCGCACGCGCGGCCTTCGGGGTTGCGGCCTACCTCCGGCGCCTGGGGCACGAGGTCGTCCCCGTGCACCCCCGTGCCGAGGCGGTGCACGGCGCACCGGGGTACCGCAGCCTCGCGGAGGTACCCGGTGTCGTGGACGTCGTCGACGTCTTCGTGAACTCCGCGCGCGCCGGCGCGGTGATCGACCAGGCCGTCGCGACCGGGGCTCGCGCGGTGTGGCTGCAGCTCGGCGTGCACGACGTCGCCGCCGAGGAACGCGCCCGCCAGGCAGGGCTGACCGTGGTCAGCGACACCTGCCCCAAGATCGAAGGGGCGCGCCTCGGCCTGGCCTGACCCGCACCCGTCTACTCGTAGAAGAGTCGCTCGACGACGGCCCGCGCCCGACGACCGGTCCGCAGGTAGCTCTCCTCGAGCTCGGTCCCGGAGCCGGCCGGGTACCCCAGCAGACGCGCCAACCCGCTCAGGGCACGCCTGTCGTGCGGCAGGACGTCGGCCCCCGCTCCCCCGGCGCGCCCCGAGAGCAGCACGAGGGCGTCCCGGAGCCGCGAGCAGAGCACCCAGGCCTCGCGGAGGGTCTCGGCGTCCTCCTCCTCGACGAGGCCCTCGGCGGTCGCGGCTGCCAGGGCGTCCAGGGTCGAGGTGGTACGCAGCCCTTCGACCTGGTGCCCGTGCTGGAGCTGGAGGAGCTGGACGGTCCACTCGACGTCGCTCAACCCACCGCGCCCGAGCTTGAGGTGACGTGTGGGCTCGACGCCGCGGGGCAGGCGCTCGGCCTCCATCCGCGCCTTGAGCCGTCGCACCTCGCGCAGCATCGCGGGGTCGGCGCCACCGCGCGGGTAGCGCAGCGGGGCGACGAGCTCGAGGAACCGCTCGCCCAGGTCCACGTCCCCCGCGACGGGTCGCGCCCGGAGCAGCGCCTGGCTCTCCCAGGGTGAGGACCAGCGCTGGTAGTACTCGCCGTAGGAGGCCAGGGTCCGTACCAGCGGCCCGTTGCGACCCTCGGGACGCAGGTCGGCGTCGACCTCGAGGGCCGGCTCGGGGCCCATCTCACCGAGCAGCCCGCGCACACGCATCGCGATGGTCATGGCCTGGGACTGCGCCGCGGCGGCGTCGACCCCGGGCAGCGGGTCGTGGACGAAGAGGACGTCGGCGTCCGACCCGTACCCGGCCTCCTGGCCGCCGAGACGACCCATCGCGATGATCGCCGACCGGGTGAGCAGTCCGTCCGAGGTCTGGCGGGCCTCGAACTCCGCGATCCGCAGCGCCCCGGCCAGCGCGACGTCCGCGGCCGCGGTGAGGGACCGGGCGGCCGAGACCACCGATCGGGTGCCCAGCACCTCGGCGACGGCCGTCCTGGCGAGCTCCCGCCGGCGCACCGCAC
>NZ_JALPKN010000483.1 GCF_023630195.1 Actinotalea sp. C106
GGCCGGGCGCCCCGACCCACCGGCCCGGTGCTCGCGCACGTCGCCGCCGTCGAGGGGCACCTCGAGCAGGGCGTCCGGGGTGGCGACGAGCACCTGCGGGGCCTGGGGGCCGGGCTGCTGGACCAGCAGGTCCGTGCCGTAGGCCGCGAGGTCGGTCGACCCCGACGGGGTGTGCACCTGGGTACCGACCAGCACCACGAGGTCGTCCCCCACCGCGGTGGCCTGGTCGAACCCGGGCACCCCGCCGTCGGGCAGCCCGGAGAGGGTGCCGTCCTCGGCGTGGTCGACCGTGTCGCTGCCCTCGACGACCTCGACCTCGTGCAGGGTCCCGTCCACCGAGGCCCCCACGACCGTGCCGTCCTCCCCGACGACGGCGACCCCGCCCTCGCCGAGGTCCACGTGCGGGGTCTCCGCGCCCAGCACCCCGACCATGGACACCGGACCGACCCACAGGCCGCCCGAGCCCGGGACGCTGACCGCGACGGTGCCGGCAGCCATCGAGACCTGCGCGCCGAAGGGCACCGCAGCCTCCCCGGCGAGCACCACGCCCGCGGGGTCGACCGCCGAGACCTTCCCGGGCTCGACGAGCAGCACGTCCTGCGCGTCCTGCAGGACGTCGAAGTCCGAGGTGGTCGCGACCAGCCCGGCGTTCAGCTCCTCGATCTGCATGTTGAAGCGACCGAGCTTCTGCTGCGAGGTGTTCGTCAGCCACACGGCCCCGTCGTTGAGGTCCACCTGGGCAACAGGAGCCCCCGGGTAGACCAGGGCGAGCGTCGCGGCCACCACCGGGATCGTGACGGCAGCGCCCACCCGCGTCCACGAACGGCGTCCCTCGTGGGGCCTCGCGGCGGCCCGCCCCAGCACCTCAGCCACCGTCGACGCACCCCACCGCAGGCTGGGCCGAGGACCGGCGGTCCGCCCGCACGATCGCGACCTCGACGCAGACCTCACCGGTCCCGGTCGGCGCGAAGGTCACCTGCGGCTCCTCGACGACGGTGAGGGCCGTGGGACCCCCGGGGACGACCTCGCCCCACAGGTACTGGTCGCCCTCGTCCGGGTCGGGGTTGGTCCAGGTGAACTCGACCTCCTCGCCCACGCGGCGGCCCTCGAGCTCGGTCGGGGCCGGCACCGCGAGAACCAGGTCGACGGTCGGCGACGCCTCGGGCGACGCCTCCTCGGGGGCTGTCTGGGGCTCCCCGCCGAGGGCCAGCACCCCGGCCAGGACGGCCGCGCCCAGCACCAGGATCCCGCTAGCGACCAGGGCGATCACCCGCCCCGGCCCCCGGGACGGCGCGGCCTCCGGCACGGCCGAGGGCACCTCCTGGGCCGAACGTCGCCACGCCTCGAGCACGTCCTCCGAGCTGCCCTCGGCGAGCCCCGGGGCTACCGGGACGGCGACCGACCCAGCGACCGACCCGAGCGGCTGCCCGACCGCAGGGGTGGGCCCGGGGCCCGTGGACGCCGGGACCG
>NZ_JALPKN010000484.1 GCF_023630195.1 Actinotalea sp. C106
CCGGAGCTGGTCCACCGGGTGCAGGGCGCGCCCCAGCACCAACCAGATCGTCAGCGCGAGGAGGGCCGTCAGCACCGGCACCACGCCGACCAGGGCGAGGCGCAGGGCGTCGACCAGGCCCTGGACCTCGGCGAGCGGCACGGTCGCGACGATGGTCGCGGGCTCCCCGCGGTAGGTCGTGCCCAGCACGGCCGCGCGGGCCTCGCCGTCGTACGCGCTGGCCGTGGTGGTCAGGACGGCGACCTCCGTGCCGGCGAGGTCGGCGAGGTCCCCGGCCGGCAGCACCGGCAGGGTCCGGCTCGCGTTGGGCGAGGAGGCCACCACCTGGCCCGCGGAGTCGACGAGCTGGACCAGCTCCCCGGGCTCGCTGACCGGGAGCGTCGCGGGGAGCTGGTCGGTCAGCACGAGGTCCTCGACGACGGCGACCCGCTCGCGGGCGATCTCGTCGAGGGCCGCGACCCGGCTGCCCGAGAGCACGGTGGTCAGCGCGACGGCGCCGACGACGAGGGTCACGCACAACGAGGCGGCGGTGAGCACCGTGAGCCGTACCCGCAGGGACCAGCGGTCCACGGTTCAGCCCCCCACGCGGTAGCCCGCGCCGCGGACGGTGGTGACGGCCGTGCGGCCGAGCTTGCGGCGCAGGTAGCCCACGTAGACCTCGACCACGTTCAGGTCCTCGCCCGTGCCGTCCCACACGTGGTCCCGCAGCTCGACCTTGCCCACCACTCGCCCCGCGTGGCGCATCAGGTACTCGAGCAGGGCGAGCTCGCGCACCGTGAGGTCGACCGGGGTGCCCGCGAGGGCCACGGTCCGCGCCGCGGGATCCAGGAGGAGGTCGCCCACCGCGAGCACCGCCGGCCGGGGCTCGGCAGGCCGGCGGACCAGGGCGCGGAGCCGGGCCACGAGCACCACGAAGGCGAAGGGCTTGGTCAGGTAGTCGTCGGCCCCGACGTCGAGCCCGTCGGCGACGTCGTGCTCGCCGTCCTTGGCGCTCAGCATCAGGACCGGCGTCCACACCCCGCGCTCGCGCAGGGCCGTGACGACGTCGTACCCGTTGCGCCGGGGCAGCATCACGTCGAGCACGATCGCGTCGTAGTCCCGATCGGTCGCCAGGTCCAGCCCCGTCTCGCCGTCCAGGGCGACATCCACCGCGAAGCCCTCGGCGGCGAGTCCCCGCTCGATCGCGCGCACCAGCGTCCGCTCGTCGTCGACCACCAGCACGCGCACCCTGGCAGCATGCCACCCATGGGCGACGGACCGGGTGCGGGCACGAGCAGGGCCGGGCGTGCCCTCTCAGCGTCCTCTCAGGCAGGACGGAGCACAGTGGTCCCATGACCGAGACCCAGCCCAGCAGCCCCGCGGCCCCGCCGCCCTCGTCGACCCCGACGGCCCGACGGCGCTGGGCCGTGCCCGCGGTCGTCGCGACCGCCGTGGCCGGCGCCTTCGTCGCCCCGCCCCTGCT
>NZ_JALPKN010000485.1 GCF_023630195.1 Actinotalea sp. C106
TGACCGACCTGCCGGCCGCGAGCGGGCCGATGCTCACCGCTGTCTACCTCGTGGCGGGGGCCAGGCCGACGACGAGCAACCTCGCGTCCGGGTCGCCGAACCCCGCGGCCGGACGGCCCCAGTACGGCTGGTCGCGGAAGGCCCGGCGCCGCGTGACCGCGACCTCCTCACGCCAGGAGACCAGCCGCGGGCACGCCCGGCAGACCGTCGAGGCGGCGTCGACCTGGGACATCGCGTCCGAGGTGCCAGCGATCCGCGCCACCTGGTCGGCCGAGGTCGCCACGGGCGTGGTGCCGTCCGCCAGGTCCCCCGGCCAACCGGCATCGGGCGGCACGGGCGACCCGAACAGCTGGCGGGTGCGCGGGTGCGGCAGGGAGACCGGGTGGTCGACACTCATCCCCCGATCATGCCCGCCCGTCCCCGCTGCCCGCCCGCGGCCCGAGACACGGCCACCGGGCCCGTCCCGGCGCGCGTCACTCCCCGGAGGCCACGACCTCGTCACCCGTGGGATCGACCGGGGGGCGACCGCTCGATCCCACGGCGGCCTCGCGCACCACAGCAGGGGCCTTGGCGAAGGGCCGGGGTGGCGTGCGCGGGGACGCGGTCCGGGCGAGGCTTCGCTCCCCGTCGTCGGTGTACTCCCACTCGCTCGACGGGGCTCCAGCCAACGGGTACACGTTCCACCGCGCCCGCCCGTCCACGTCCTCGGAGGCCGTGAAGGTCCAGGACTCCTCGATCCCTGGCAGCGACCAGTCGCTCCAGGAGCCGTCGGTCGTGGTCCGCACCTGACGGCCACGGTCGTCGTAGAGCTGGATCCCCTCGAGCGGGTTCCCCGCGGCGTCGTAGGCGAACAGGTTGCTCACCTGCATCCCGTCGACCCAGACGCCGTCCTGCTGGGGCAGCTCCTCGTAGACGGGGACCTCGACGTAGGAGACACCGCCACCACCGGCGCCACGCGCGTCGACGTAGGAGAAGAACCCGAGCAGTGCCGGCACGACGGCGAGAACGGCCACGACGCCGCCCGCACGACCGAGCAGGCGGACCGTCGGGCGTCGACCCAGCCCGCCGCGCCCCCACTGGACCGACAGCACGACGAGGGCCAGGAGGAAGAGCCAGGCGGCCGCGTTGGTCGGGACGAAGGCCTGGGCCGAGGTGTATCCCAGGAGGCTGTGAAGAACCACGAGGACCGCGACGAACCACACCCACGCGCGCAGCACCCACCACAGCGGACGTAGCGACACCACGAAGGGCCCGACGGCGCGCCAGGCAGCCGAGGACTGCAGCGCCGCCTCCCACCCCGCCCGCTCGGCGGAGAGGCGGTGGGCCAGCCGACGGACGAGGCCCGGCGTGGACGCGGGAACCTGCCGCGCCCCGAGCCCGGCGGGTGCGCGCAGCTCGGGCGCGTACTCCCTGGCGGGCCCGAAGCGGCGTGTCAGGTCGGTCATCCACGCCGGGTC
>NZ_JALPKN010000486.1 GCF_023630195.1 Actinotalea sp. C106
CGCGCCCTCGCGGTGACCGTCGGCACGGGCCTGAGCCTGGGGGCCGGGGTCGGCGCCGCGACGGCGCAGGAGGTCGACCTGGGGTGGGAGCCCACAGCGAGCCAGACCGCCGTCGTCGCTGTCGAGCAGGAGCACCCGCCCCACGGCGCCTCGACGGTCCCTGAGACCGTCGGGCCAGGTGCGCTCGACCGCGCCTCGAACGCCCAGGCCGCGACGGCCCCCCTCACCGAACCCGTCGGGACCGCGCAGGGGGCGGTCCCGGTCCGGGCGGAGGGGGAGGTCGCGGCTTCGGGCCCCACCGACCCGGCGAGCGTCGTCGTCGCCGCGGGCGACACGCTCTGGGGGATCGCGCGAGCCCACCTGGGCCCCGACGCGACGACCGAGCAGGTCGCGCAGTCATGGCCTGCCTGGCACGAGGAGAACCGCGAGGTGATCGGCGCCGATCCGGACCTCATCCGTGCGGGACAGGTGCTCGCGGTCCCCACGACGGGAGGGGGCGCCGACGCCGTCTCGGCCGCGGAGGACGCCATGCCCTGACCAGCCGCGCAGCACCCCGCACGACGACCTCGTCCACCAGGACCGACCACGGAGGACCACCATGAGCACCGCCACCCTGCGCCGACCGGCCCCGCGCACCCCCGCACCGGGGCTCGACAAGCCTCGCCAGTCCGGACCACCACGACGCGCACCTCGCCTCCTGCTCCCGCCCCGGCGTGAGCCCGCGCCGAGCTCCCTGCCCGCGCCCCACCTCTCCCTACCCGGGCTGCGCCCCGTGCACTCGGCGGTGACCGAGCAGGCGTGGGCTCATGCCCTGCGTCGACCGGGCACGACGAGCCCGGCGCTGCCCGACCCTGCGACCGTGTGCGGGCCGGTCGTGCTCGCCGCCGTCGAGGCCCTCGTCGGCGGTCGGCCGCTGACCCAGCTGGTTCGCTGGGTCACCCCCCAGGTGTACGAGACGCTGGGGGCCCGGCTGCGGGACTGCGGTCCGCGCCCGGGGGCCGTCCGGCGGGCCACGGTGCTGCGCTCGCACGTGTGCCGCCTGTCCCCGACGGTCGCCGAGGCGAGCGTCGTGATCCACGACGGCGTCCGGGTGCGCGCCGGAGCACTACGGCTCGAGGTCCACCGCGGGCACTGGCGGGCGACGGTCCTCGAGATCGGCTGATGCCCTACTGCACCTCGGGGTCGTTCTGCCCGTGGCAGACCTTGTACTTCTTGCCCGAGCCGCACGGGCACTGCGCGTTGCGGGCCGTCCCCGGGAAGGTCTGCCCGTCCTTGTCGGCGGCGACTGCCTCGACCGTGGCACTCGCCGGCGCGGCGGACTGGTCCCCGTCGAGGCTCGGGGCCGAGTACTGCAGCGGGACCTGCCGCTCGGGACCGTCGAGCCCCTGGGCGATCAGGGCCGGGGTGCCCGCGCTCGGGGCGGCGGACCGCCCG
>NZ_JALPKN010000487.1 GCF_023630195.1 Actinotalea sp. C106
GACCACGACGGCCTGACCGTGCTCAGCTCGGACGTCGTCGCCCTGCGTCGGCAGCTGCCCGAGTGGGCCGGGGACGCCGTGCCCGGGCCGTTCGCGGTGCCGGCCCCGCAGGCCCCGCCGCCCGCCAAGATCCAGCTGTCCTCAGGTCTGGTGGTCTCGCTCAACCGGCCCGTGCTGCTCGGGCGCGCACCGCAGGTCTCGCGGGTCACGAACAGCCAGCTGCCGCGGCTCGTCACGGTCGCGAGCCCCAACCAGGACATCTCCCGCACCCACGCCGAGGTACGGATGGACGGCGAGGACGTGCTGGTCACCGACCTGCGTTCGACCAACGGGGTCCTGCTCCTGCGCCAGAACGCGGGCCCGCAGCGACTGCACCCGGGTGAGCCGACGGTCGTCGAGCCCGGCGTGGTCGTCGACCTGGGTGAGGGAGTGACCTTCATCGTGGAGCGGGGCACGTGAGCAGCCGCCGCGAGCCGTCGGCCCCTCCGGCGATCCCCGGGTACGAGCCGGCCCACCTGCTCGGCATGGGCGGCTTCGCGGACGTCTTCCTCTACACCCAGCAGATGCCACGACGCTCGGTCGCGGTCAAGGTGCTGCTCGCGAGCCACCTGAGCGACGAGGTCCGCGGGCGGTTCCGCACCGAGGCCGACCTCATGGCACAGCTGTCCCACCACCCGTCGATCGTGACGATCTACCACGCCGACGTCGCGGCCGACGGTCGCCCCTACCTGGTGATGGAGTACTGCTCGCGGGCCGGGCTGGGCGAGCGCTACCGCACCGAGCGGATGGGTGTGGCCGAGGTGCTGCGGCTCGGGACCCGGTTGGCGTCCGCGGTCGAGACCGCGCACCGGGCCGGCATCCTGCACCGGGACATCAAGCCGGCCAACGTGCTGATCACCGACTTCGGCTGGCCGGCGCTGACCGACTTCGGGATCGCGGCCACCACCCTCGCCTCGGGGGCCGCCACGGGGATGTCCATCCCCTGGTCCCCGCCGGAGATGCTCGTCGAGGACCCGACCGGCGACGTCCGCTCGGACGTGTACTCCCTGGCCGCGACGGTCTACTCGCTGCTGGCCCGCAGGTCGCCCTTCGAGGTGCCGGACGGCTCGAACACCGCGGCGGACCTCATCATGCGGATCGAGCGGTCGCCGCTGAGCGCGACCGGGCGCGGTGACGTGCCGGAGAGCCTCCAGGCCGTCCTGGCCCGGGCGATGGACCGCAACCCTGAGCGCCGGCACCACTCGGCGCTGGCCTTCGCGCGGGCGCTGCAGCAGGTCGAGGCCGAGCTGCTGCTGCCCCTGACCCCCCTCGACCTGCCCGAGGACGTCACCTCGGCCGTCCCGGGCGGGCCCGACGGCGACGCGGCCCGGGAGGTCTCCGACGGCGAGCGGGACGGCCAGGGCGACCAGGCCACGCGGCT
>NZ_JALPKN010000488.1 GCF_023630195.1 Actinotalea sp. C106
GGCCCGGTCCGGACGCATGGCGGTGGAGCCTGCGCGGCTGAGCGCGCGGGCCTCGCCACGCGCGGACCGGCCGGGGGCTCCCGCTGCCGCCCGGATTGTCCTATTCTCTGCACATGTCCTCACCGAGCGCCGCGGCCTACGCCCCCACGGCCTCCGGCCACCTCCCCGTCGCCACCTCCTCCGCCCCGAGCACGGGCCCGGTCATCACCTCGGTCGCCGGCTGGCAGCCTGGGATGCCCCCGCTGCAGCACGTCTTGGCCGACGACGTCCGGTTCGCGCGCTTCCGCACCACGCCCGAGGGGGGCTACGTCCAGGAGGACGTCGACGCCTTCCTCGACCAGGTCGAGGGCACCCTGCGCCGGTGGGAGGAGCAGCACGCCTCGCCCGGGGACGCGGCGGGGACCTCGAACGGACCAGGGACCCACGGCGACCGTCCGGGCACCGTGAGCCCGGCCTCGCGCCCGGCCGGGACCTCGGGGCTGACGCGGGTGGTGGACGGCCCTGGCTACGCCGAGGAGGAGGTCGACACCCTGCTCGAGCACGCCGCCGTCGCCCTCGAGCTGCTGCGCCAGGGCGTAGCCCCGGAGATGACCGCAGCGATGGTCGACGCGGCACGGTTCCGCACCACCTGGAACTCGGGCTACGACCAGCGCGAGGTCGACGTCCTGCTCGACCAGGTGGCCGCCGTCCTGCGCGGCTGAGCAGAGCCCGGGGGGCCACCGACCTGGACCACCTAGGCTCTACGCCCATGAACTCCGCGCGCCCCACCCGCACCCCCAGCGCGATCGACGCGATCGCCGACGCCTACGTCACCACCGCGGCCCGCCTCAACCCCCTGGCTGCCACCGCGATGGGCCTCGACGGCTACGACCACCTCATGGTGGACCTCTCCCCGGCCGGCTGGCAGGCGCAGGCCGACGCGGCCCGCGCGGTGCTCGCCCAGCTCGACGCGCAGACCCCCGTCGACGAGGTCGACCGCGTGACCCTCGCCGCGATGCGTGAGCGGCTGGGCATCGAGCTCGAGCTGCACGAGGCCGACGAGTGGCTCGGAGCCCTCAACAACATCGCCTCCCCGGTCCAGGAGCTCCGCGACGTCTTCGACCTCATGCCCACCTCGACCCCTCAGCACTGGGAGAACGTCGCGGCTCGCCTGCACGCCTTGCCGGGGGCCGTCGCGGGCGTGGTCGAGTCCCTGCGTCTCGCGGCCTCCCGCGGACGGGTCGCGGCCGTGCGTCAGGTCGACGAGTGCGCACGCCAGTGCGAGGAGCTCGCCGGGTCCGGGTCCTTCTTCACCGACCTCGTGACGAGCCCCGCCCTCGAGCAGGCCCTCGAGGGGGCGGCCCAGGGCGAGGCCCTGCGGGACGAGCTCGCCGCCGGTGCCGGCGCGGCTCGCGAGGCCTACGCGACCAAGTCGGAGG
>NZ_JALPKN010000489.1 GCF_023630195.1 Actinotalea sp. C106
CTGCTGGGGCGGCTCACCCCCGAGCGCGCCGCCCGCGGGGTCCTCGGGACCGCCGTCGTGCGGGTCTTCGGGCTGACGGCGGCGATCACCGGCGCCTCGCAGCACACCCTGCGCAGCCAGGGGGTCGAGCACCACGTGGTGCACCTGCACCACGGCCACCACGCCGGGTACTTCCCCGGGGCCGAGCAGGTCCACATGACGGTGGCCTTCGCCCCCGACGGCCGCCTGCTCGGTGCTCAGGCCGTGGGCCGGGCCGGGGCCGACAAGCGCATCGACGTGCTCGCCACGGCCCTCGCGGCAGGCATGACGATGGACGACGTGGCCGAGCTCGAGCTGGCCTACGCCCCGCCCTACGGCTCGGCCAAGGACCCGGTGAACATGGCCGGGTTCACCGCCCAGAACGTCCTCGACGGCACCCTGCGGCTCTGGTACCCGCGGGACCTCGACGACGTGCTCGCGAGCGCCCTGGTGCTCGACGTCCGCTCGGCGGCCGAGTTCGCCGACGGTCACCTGCCGGGGGCCCTCAACGTGCCGCACACGGCCCTGCGCGAGCGGCTCGACGAGGTGCGCGAGGCCGCCGCGGGCCGTCCGGTGCGGGTGCACTGCGCGAGCGGGTTCCGCTCCTACCTGGCCCACCGGGTGCTCGACCAGGCCGGGTTCGACGTCGCCAACCTCTCAGGTGGCATGCTCACCCTGCGCGCCGCGCGCCCCGACCTCACCCTCGACCGAGGAGCAGCATGAACGACGACACCCTCCGCGAGATCGACGTCGCGACCCTGCGTGAGAGGCTCGAGAGCCCCGCGAGCAGCGGGGCCCCCGTGACGGTGGTCGACGTCCGCGAGGACCACGAGTACGCCGCCGGGCACGTCCCAGGGGCGTTGAGCATCCCGCTCACCCAGTTCGTCGACCGGGTCGGCGAGGTCACCTCGCTGCCCGGTGAGGTCTACGTGATCTGCGAGTCGGGCGGACGCTCGGCCCAGGTCACGGCCTGGCTCTCCCAGCAGGGCCACGACGTGGCGAACGTCGCAGGAGGCACGGGGGCCTGGCGCTCCTCGGGGTTCCCTGTCGAGCAGCCCGGCACGTAGCACCGGAGCCGGGGTCAGCCCACCGGCGCCCGGCGGGTGGTGAGCCGGCCGTCGGCGTCGAGCCGGGCCACCAGGCGCCCGCGCCACGCGGGGTCCCGGACCGGGAAGTCCTCCCGGAAGTGCCCGCCGCGGCTCTCGGTGCGCTCGGCAGCGACCGTCGTCAGCAGGGTCGTCACCTGGTGCAGGTTGGTGGTCTCCCACTCGGCGGTCTGCGGGGCGGCGACCACGCCGGGCTGCTCGTGGGCGCGGACGGGCATCCGGGCCAGGGCCGTCGCCGCCGAGGCGAGGCCCTCAGCACTGCGGATCACCCCGGGGCCACGCTGGGCGAGGC
>NZ_JALPKN010000048.1 GCF_023630195.1 Actinotalea sp. C106
GGGGCCGCCCGGGTGCTCGATGAGGCGGGGGTGCCTTCGCCCGCGCACGACGCGGCCGCCCTCGCGGCCCATGCGTTGGACGTCGACCGCCTCGACCTCGTGCTGCCGCCCCCGGTGCCCGCGGGCTTCCCGGGCGCCTACGCGGAGCTGGTGGAGCGGCGACGGCGACGTGAGCCCCTGCAGCACATCGTCGGGACGACGGGCTTCCGTCACCTGGTCCTCACGGTCGAGGCCGGCGTCTTCGTCCCGCGCCCGGAGACCGAGAGCGTGGCGCAGGTCGCGATCGACGAGGCGCAGCTCCTGGTGCACCGCGGTGAGAGCCCCGCGGTGGTCGACCTGTGCTGCGGAGCGGGGGGCATCGCCCTGTCGGTGTCCCTCGAGGTGCCCGGCGCCACGGTCACCGCCGTGGACCTCTCCGCCGAGGCCGTGGACCTGACCCGTCGCAACCACGCCGCGAACGGCCTGCCGCCGATCCGTCTCGAGCAGGGCGACGCGACGGCGTCCGAGGTGCTCGCGGATCTCGACGGTGCGGTGGACGTGGTGGTGTCGAACCCGCCCTACATCCCGCCCGACTCCGTCCCGACCGAGCCCGAGGTCCGCGACCACGACCCCGATCTCGCCCTCTACGGCGGCGGCCTGGACGGGCTCGAGGTGCCGCGGGGGGTCCTGAGGACCGCGATCAGGCTGCTGCGTCCGGGCGGGCTGCTGGTCATGGAGCACGCCGAGGTCCAGGCGGCGGCACTGCGCAAGGCCGCCACCGCGACCTCGGCCCTCGTCGACGTGCGGACCCTGCCGGACCTGGCCGGCCGTGATCGCATGCTCGTGGCACGCCGACGTCGGGCGAGCGGCACGGACGTGAAAGACTCGCGGCCGTGAGCAGCGTGCTGGACTGCAGCGACCCGGGGACCTGGGGTCCCGCCCTCGACGAGGCCGTCAACGCCCTCGGGCGGGGCGGTCTCGTGGTGCTCCCGACGGACACGGTCTACGGGATCGGCGCGGACGCGTTCGTGCCCGAGGCCGTCGCGGCCCTGCTGGCGGCCAAGGGCCGCGGCCGCCAGATGCCGCCCCCCGTGCTCGTCGCCGACGTGCGCACCCTGGATGGCTTGTGCAGCGACGTGCACGACGACGCCCGGGCGCTGGTCGAGGCGTTCTGGCCCGGCGGGCTGACGGTGATCTGCCGGGCGCAGCCCTCCCTGGCCTGGGACCTCGGCGAGACCCGTGGCACGGTCGCTGTCCGGATGCCCGACCACCCGGCTGCGCTGGCCCTGCTGCGCAGGACCGGCCCGCTCGCGGTCTCGAGCGCCAACCGGACGGGTCAGCCCGCAGGCACGACGGCCGAGGAGGCTCGCGACCAGCTCGGCGACAGCGTCCAGGTCTACCTCGAGGCAGGACCGGCGCCGGGAGGGGTGGCCTCGACGATCGTCGACGCCACGGCGGGGCTGCGGCTCGTCCGTGCGGGGGCGCTGAGCCTCGAGCAGCTGCGCGAGGTCGCGCCGGTGACCGAGGGCGAGGCCACGGGTTGAGGGTCTACCTGCTGGTCATGCTCGTCGCGGCGGCGGTCACCTACCTCACCACCCCCCTCGCGCGGTGGCTGGCGCTGCGCTCGGGGGCGATCACCGCGGTGCGGGAGCGTGACGTGCACGCGATCCCCACCCCACGGATGGGCGGGGTGGCGATGCTGCTCGGCATGGCGGTGGCGATGGTCATCGCCTCCCGCATGCCGTTCCTCGAGGGGGTGTTCAGCCAGCCGACCGCCTGGGCGGTGCTCGGCGGGGCGGCGATGGTGTGCCTGCTCGGGGCCGCGGACGACATCTGGGACCTGGACTGGTTCACCAAGCTCATCGGTCAGGTGCTCGTCGTCGGACTCATGGCCTGGCTCGGCGGGGTGCAGCTGGTCTCGGTGCCCATCGCCGGACGCACCATCGGCAGCGCCCAGCTCTCCCTCGTCGCGACGGTGCTGGTGGTGGTCGTCGCGATCAACGCGGTCAACTTCGTCGACGGCCTCGACGGGCTCGCGGCCGGGCTCATCGCGATCGGCGGCACCGGGTTCTTCGTCTACACCTACCTGCTGTCGCGTGACGCGTCGTCAACCGACTACTCCAACGTCGCGAGCGTGGTCGTCGCCGTGCTGGTCGGTGCGTGCCTGGGATTCCTGCCGCACAACTTCCATCCGGCGCGCATCTTCATGGGGGACTCGGGCTCGATGCTCATCGGGCTGACCATCGCCTCGGCGGCCATCATCGTCACGGGCCAGATCGACTCCGCCGTGGTCTCCGACCGCCAGAGCATCCCCGCCTTCCTGCCGATCGTCCTGCCCCTCGCGGTGCTCGTGCTCCCGTTGATGGACATGGGGCTGGCCGTGATCCGCCGCGTCGGCGCCGGGAAGTCGCCGTTCCACCCGGATCGGCGGCACCTGCACCACCGGCTGCTCCAGCTGGGCCACTCGCACCGCCGTGCCGTGGTGATCATGTACCTCTGGACGGCGGTCGTCGCGTTCGGCACGGCATCGCTGGCCGTCTGGAGCACCTCGAGCGCCCTGTGGGTGCTCGGCATCGGGGCTGCTATCGCCCTTGTCCTGACCCTGGGCCCCCTGCGGGGCCACGTCCTACGCACCCCCACCAGTCGAGGAGTCTCCGATGACCACCCCCGAACCGACGCCAGGCACCGGTCCGGAGCACCCGTCGACCGGTGACGGGCCTGTCCGGCCCCCGAGCGTCGTGCGTGACGCCTTCCGGCGAGCACTGAGGAACGTGCTGATCCTCGTCGGGGTGGTGACGGTCGTCGGTGGGGTCGTGGGGTACCTCGTCAGCGGGACCACGGGCCTGTGGGGAGCGCTCCTGGCGGCAGCGGTCACCCTCGTGTTCTCGGGCAGCACCGTGCTGGCGATGGTTCTCACCGCCCGGAGCTCGGTCACGGCGGCGAGCGGGGCCCTGGTCGGTACCTGGATCACCAAGATGCTGCTGCTCATCATCGCCTTCGGCCTGCTCCGGGACATGGACTTCTACGACCGCGGCACCTTCCTCGTCGCGGTTCTGGTGGGTGTCCTGGGAGCGGTCCTGCTCGACTACCGCGCGGTCGCCGGCATGCGGGTGCCGTACACCGAGCCCGGTGCGGGTGACGGTGCTGCGCGCTGAGCGCCGGCGGGGCGGTGAGGGACCTAGGTCCCTCGCGCGGCGCGCCCGCCGCCTCCTGGACAGCCGTCCGGAAGGCCTGTCCCGATGCGTTACGATTTCCGCGATCCACCAACACTCGGTCCGATGGCGCCCTGATCTGTGCGCGCCCCAGGGCCGGCCGATCTCGGGGAGTGCGCTCTGATCACCGCAGCGACGAACCACTTGCTCGCCGCGTCCGGTGAGGATGGCGGCTTCCCCATCCCCTCGATGGGCGAGTTCTTCCCGGCCCCGATCTTCTTCGAGGGCACGATCTTCGAGTTCAACCGGATGACTCTGGTCCGGCTCGTCGCGACGATCGTCCTGGTGGCGCTCTTCTGGGTCGTGACGAACCGAGCACGTCTGGTGCCCGGACGGGCGCAGAACATCGCGGAGATGGGCCTGGACTTCGTCCGGGTCAACATCGCCGAGGAGATCCTCGGCAAGCAGCACGCCCGGCCGTTCATCCCGCTCCTGACGACGATGTTCTTCGCGATCTTCGCGCTCAACATCACCGGGGTGATCCCGTTCCTCAACATCGCCTCGACGAGCGTCGTCGCGGTGCCGATGCTCCTCGCGGTGGCCTCGTTCGTGGCCTTCATCTACGCGGGGATCAAGGCGCACGGCGCGGTCGGCTACCTGCGGACCACGCTGTTCCCCTCGGGGGTGCCGTGGCCGATCTACATCATCCTGGCCCCGATCGAGCTGCTCTCGACCTTCGTCCTGCGGCCGGCCACGTTGACCATCCGTCTGATGGCCAACATGCTCGCGGGGCACCTGCTGCTCGTCCTCTTCTTCGGGATGACGCACTGGTTGTTCCTCGAGGCGGACGGTGCGCTCAAGGGGGTCGGTGTCATCACCCTCGGTGCGGCCATCGCCTTCACGGTCTTCGAGATCTTCATCTCGGCCCTGCAGGCCTACATCTTCACCCTGCTGACTGCGGTCTACATCAACCTCTCGCAGGAGGCGCACTGATCCACCCGCCGGTCGCTCCTGCGACCGCTGCACGACCGACGTGACCAACGCCCTGCGCTCCCGGCGCAGGGGACATGGAAGGAAACACAGTGGACAGCACCACTCTCGCCCAGGTGACCGGCAACGTCGCGACGATCGGCTACGGCCTCGCCACGCTGGGCCCCGGCATCGGCATCGGCATCCTCGTCGCCAAGACGCAGGAGGCCACCGCGCGTCAGCCTGAGGTCGCCGGCCAGCTCCGCATCAACATGTTCATCGGTATGGCCCTCGTCGAGGCTCTCGGACTCATCGGCCTGGTTGCGGGCCTGGTGTTCTGATGCTCCACTCCGTCACGATCGCTGCGGGGGAGGGCGAGGTCCCCACGGGAATCTGGCTGTTCATCCCGCCGGACTACGACATCCTGTGGTCTGCGGTCGCGCTGGTGGCCATCGCGCTGCTCTTCTGGAAGAAGGTCCTGCCGACCTTCACGAAGATCCTCGACGAGCGCACCGAGCTCATCCAGGGTGGCATCGCCAAGGCGGAGTCGGCCCAGGCCGAGGCCCAGGAGGCGCTGGCGGAGTACACGCGGCAGCTCGCCGAGGCCCGCGCCGAGGCCGGTCGTATCCGTGAGGCGGCCCGGGCCGAGGGCAGCGTGATCGTCGCCGAGCTCCGGACCAAGGCCTCGGAGGACGCCGCGCGCATCCTCGAGAACGCCCAGCGTCAGATCGAGGCCGAGCGGCAGCAGGCCGCTCAGTCCCTGAAGGCCGAGGTGGGCGCCCTGGCGACCGACCTTGCCTCACGGATCGTGGGTGAGTCCCTCGCGGACTCGGCGCGCCAGTCTCGGGTCATCGACCGCTTCCTCGACGAGCTCGAGGCGAGCACGGCGGACCAGCGCTGATGCGGGGCACGGGTCAGGCTTCGCTGGACCAGGTCGCCGAGCTCTTCGAGCCGGTCCTCGCCCAGGCGGGGTCCGACGCGGCCGTCATCGGTGAGCAGCTCTTCGCCCTCGTGGACGCGCTGGACTCGTCCGGGTCGCTCCGCCGGGCGCTGAGCGATCCTGCACGGTCCGGGGACGACAAGGCTGCGCTGGTGACCGGTCTGCTCGGCGGCAAGGTCGACGGGCGGGTCACCGACGTCGTGGCCGGGCTGGCGCGGGCCCGCTGGTCGGCCGAGGCGGATCTGGTCACCGCGGTCGAGCACCTGGGGCTGGACGCCGTGCTGGCCGCGGCCGAGCACGCGGGGGCCCTCGCGCAGGTCGAGGACGAGCTCTTCCGGCTCGACCGCATGCTCGTGAGCCAGCGTGACCTCCGGCAGGCACTCACGGCCCGCGGGGCGGAGGCCGGACAACGCGCGCAGCTCGTGCGCACCGTGCTGGAAGGCAAGGTCCACGCCTTCACCCTCCAGCTGCTCGAGAGGGTGGCCCGTGCGCCGCGTGGCCGCAGCGTCAGCGCTTCGCTGGGCCTGGTCGGTCGCCTCGCTGCGGCGCGCCGGGAGCGCCTCGTGGCCGCCGTCTCGGTCGCGACGACCCTGACGAAGGCTCAGGAGGCTCGCCTGACGGGTCTGCTCGAGGCGGCGTACGGTCGTCCTGTGCAGCTCAACCTCGCCGTAGACCCCGCCGTGCTCGGCGGGATGCGGATCCAGGTCGGTTCGGAGGTCGTCGACTCGACCGTCCTGGCACGGCTCGACGACGCCCGACGCCGGCTGGCCGGCTAGCCCGACCCACACACCACCGAGCCCGCCCAGCGAGGCTCGAGCAGACGATGAGGACAGCACCGGTGGTGCTGCCACGACAGGAGAGACACCCATGGCTGAGCTGACGATCAAGCCCGAGGAGATCCGGGCTGCTCTGGACAGCTTCGTGAAGTCCTACGAGCCGCAGGGGGCCGTGCGCGAGGAGGTCGGGCGGGTCACGCTCGCCGGAGACGGCATCGCGCAGGTCGAGGGCCTCCCGGGCGCGATGGCCAACGAGCTGCTCGAGTTCGAGGACGGCACGCTCGGCCTCGCCCTCAACCTCGACGTCCGCGAGATCGGCGTCGTCGTCCTCGGTGAGTTCACCGGCATCGAGGAGGGCCAGGTCGTCCGTCGTACCGGCGAGGTCCTCTCGGTCCCTGTCGGGGACGGGTACCTCGGCCGTGTCGTGGACCCGCTCGGCACGGCGATCGACGGTCTGGGCGAGATCGCGACGGACGGTCGTCGGGCCCTCGAGCTCCAGGCCCCGGGAGTCATGGCTCGCAAGAGCGTGCACGAGCCGCTGCAGACGGGCCTCAAGGCCATCGACGCGATGATCCCGATCGGCCGTGGACAGCGCCAGCTCATCATCGGTGACCGCCAGACCGGCAAGACGGCCATCGCGATCGACACGATCATCAACCAGAAGGCCAACTGGGAGTCGGGGGACCCGCAGAAGCAGGTCCGCTGCATCTACGTCGCGATCGGCCAGAAGGGCTCGACGATCGCCTCGGTGCGTGGCGCCCTCGAGGAGGCCGGTGCGCTCGAGTACACGACCATCGTCGCCGCCCCCGCCTCGGACCCCGCCGGCTTCAAGTACCTCGCGCCCTACACCGGCTCGGCGATCGGCCAGCACTGGATGTACCAGGGCAAGCACGTCCTGGTGATCTTCGACGACCTGTCGAAGCAGGCCGAGGCCTACCGTGCCGTCTCGCTGCTGCTCCGCCGCCCGCCGGGCCGCGAGGCGTACCCGGGTGACGTCTTCTACCTGCACTCCCGCCTGCTCGAGCGTTGCGCGAAGCTGAGCGACGAGCTGGGTGCCGGGTCGATGACCGGGCTGCCGATGATCGAGACCAAGGCCAACGACGTCTCGGCCTACATCCCGACCAACGTCATCTCGATCACCGACGGGCAGATCTTCCTCCAGTCCGACCTCTTCAACGCCGACCAGCGTCCCGCGGTGGACGTCGGCATCTCGGTCTCGCGTGTCGGTGGCTCGGCGCAGGTCAAGGCCATGAAGAAGGTCTCCGGGACGCTCAAGATCGACCTCGCGCAGTACCGGTCCCTCGAGGCCTTCGCGATGTTCGCCTCGGACCTCGACGCCGCCTCGCGGCAGCAGCTCACCCGGGGCGCGCGTCTCATGGAGCTGCTCAAGCAGCCCCAGTACTCGCCCTACCCGGTCGCTGACCAGGTCGCCTCGATCTGGGCGGGGACCAAGGGCAAGCTCGACAAGGTCCCGCTGAGCGAGGTCCGTCGCTTCGAGTCCGAGATGCTCGACCACCTGCGGCGCAACTCCTCGGTGCTCACGACGATCACGGAGACCGGCCTGCTCTCGGACGACACCGAGGCCGAGCTGGGACGCGCGATCGACGAGTTCGCCGCGATCTTCGTCGTGGACGAGGGCGCAGAGCTGAGCACCGAGACCAGCTCGGCCGGTGGCGCCGAGGCCGAGGTCGAGCAGGAGCAGATCGTCAAGCAGAAGCGGGGCTGAGCGTGGCAGGCCAGCAGCGCGTCTACCGGCAGCGGATCAAGTCGACCCAGTCGCTGAAGAAGATCTTCCGCGCGATGGAGCTCATGGCTGCCTCGCGCATCAGCAAGGCACGTGCCCGCGTGACGGCGGCCTCGCCGTACTCACGGGCCATCACCCAGGCCGTGTCGGCGGTAGCGACCCATGCCGACATCGACCACCCCCTGACCACGGAGCGCCACGACACCCAGCGTGTCGCTGTCCTCCTGGTGACCTCCGACCGCGGGATGGCCGGGGCCTACTCGGCCTCGGTCATCCGCGAGGGGGAGCGGCTGATCGAGCAGCTCACGGCCGAGGGCAAGGAGATCGCCCTCTACGTGACCGGGCGTCGCGCGGTCTCGTACTTCACGTTCCGGCACCGCGAGATCGTCGCGCGGTGGACGGGCGCGTCGGACGCACCGACCGTCGAGACCGCGGACGAGATCGCCGAGACGCTCCTCGAGGCCTTCCTCGCGGACGCCTCGGAGGGTGGGGTCGGCGAGCTGCACGTGGTCTACACGCAGTTCGTGAACATGGTCACCCAGACCCCGCGGGTGATCCGGATGCTCCCTCTCGAGGTCGTCGAGGGAGTGGCCACCGAGCACGACGCCGTGCCGCTGTACGACTTCGAACCCTCGCCCGAGGTGGTCCTGGACTCGCTGCTGCCGCGGTACATCCAGAGCCGCATCTTCAGCTGCCTCCTCCAGGCCGCGGCCTCCGAGCTCGCCTCGCGTCAGCGCGCGATGCACACCGCCACGGAGAACGCCGAGGACCTCATCCGCATGTACACCCGGCTGGCGAACCAGGCCCGTCAGGCCGAGATCACCCAGGAGATCAGCGAGATCGTGTCCGGCGCCGACGCGCTGGCCGCCTCGTCCTGATCGCCTGATCAGACCAGCAGACCGCACCAACCCACCGGAGCCCGCTCCGGTCGAGCGAAGCGAGAGAGACATGACTGCCACCACCACCGACGCCGCGGCCCAGCCCCAGGGCGGGACCGGCACGGGCCGGGTCGCCCGGGTGATCGGCCCGGTCGTCGACATCGAGTTCCCGGCCGATGCGCTCCCGGAGATCTACAACGCCCTCAAGGTCGACATCGACCTCTCGGCCCAGGGCGAGGGCGAGAGCTCCTTCACCCTCGGCCTCGAGGTGGCCCAGCACCTGGGCGACTCGATGGTCCGCGCCATCGCGCTCAAGCCCACCGACGGGCTCGTCCGCGGAGCGGTCGTGACCGACACCGGTGGGCCGATCAGCGTCCCGGTCGGCGACGTGACCAAGGGCCACGTCTTCGACGTGACCGGCGAGGTGCTCAACCTCAAGGAGGGCGAGAAGCTCGAGATCACCGAGCGCTGGCCCATCCACCGCAAGCCCCCGGCCTTCGACCAGCTCGAGTCGAAGACCTCGATGTTCGAGACCGGGATCAAGGTCATCGACCTGCTGACGCCGTACGTCCAGGGTGGCAAGATCGGCCTCTTCGGTGGTGCTGGTGTCGGCAAGACGGTCCTGATCCAGGAGATGATCTACCGCGTCGCGAACAACCACAACGGTGTCTCGGTCTTCGCCGGCGTCGGTGAGCGCACCCGTGAGGGCAATGACCTCATCGAGGAGATGACGGACTCGGGGGTCATCAAGCAGACGGCCCTCGTCTTCGGCCAGATGGACGAGCCGCCGGGCACGCGTCTGCGCGTCGCACTGTCCGCCCTGACGATGGCGGAGTACTTCCGCGACGTGCAGAAGCAGGACGTGCTGCTCTTCATCGACAACATCTTCCGGTTCACGCAGGCCGGCTCGGAGGTGTCGACCCTGCTGGGCCGGATGCCCTCGGCCGTGGGCTACCAGCCCAACCTCGCCGACGAGATGGGCCAGCTGCAGGAGCGGATCACCTCGACCCGCGGGCACTCGATCACGTCGCTGCAGGCGATCTACGTCCCGGCCGACGACTACACCGACCCTGCGCCCGCGACGACCTTCGCCCACCTCGACGCGACCACGGAGCTGTCCCGCGAGATCGCCTCGCGCGGGTTGTACCCCGCCGTCGACCCCCTGACCTCGACCTCGCGGATCCTCGACCCGCGCTACGTGGGCCAGGCGCACTACGACACCGCCGTGCGGGTCAAGCAGATCCTCCAGCGCAACAAGGAGCTGCAGGACATCATCGCGATCATGGGTGTCGACGAGCTGTCCGAGGAGGACAAGATCGTCGTGGCCCGTGCACGCCGCATCCAGCAGTTCCTCTCGCAGAACACCTACATGGCCGAGCAGTTCACCAGCGTGCCCGGCTCGACCGTGCCTCTGAGCGAGACGATCGAGGCGTTCACGAAGATCGCTGACGGGGAGTTCGACCACATCCCCGAGCAGGCCTTCTTCAACATCGGCGGGCTCGAGGACCTCGAGAAGAACGCCGCCCGCATCCAGTCCGAGATCGGCTGACGCGAGCCTTCGCGTCGACGACGTCCCCGAACCTGAGGAGCAGCTCCGTGGCACACCTGGAGGTCGACCTTGTCGCGGCCGACCGCAAGGTCTGGTCGGGCGAGGCCCGCATGGTCAGCGCCCCGGCGGCCGACGGCGAGATCGGGATCCTGCCCGGTCACGCGCCGGTGCTCGCGGTGCTGCGACCGGGAGCCGTGCGGATCACCCCGACCGACGGCTCCGTCCGTCACGTCGAGGTGGGCTCCGGATTCCTCTCTGTGGACGACGACCGTGTGACGGTGGTTGTCGACAGCGCTCAGGACGGGGCCGGCGCGGCCTCCTCGCGCTGAGGTTCGTCCGCGGTGGAGCTGGTCACGGCCCTGATCGCCTTCGGTGCGGTCGTGCTGGTCCTGCTCGCCGCTGTCGGGCTCTACGTCTCGAGGCAGAGCACGCTCTCGGGCCGGGTCGGCTCCTTCACCTGCTCGCTCCGTGAGCAGCCCGAGGGGGCGTGGGTGGGCGGTATCGCCCAGTACTCGGCCTCGCGCCTGCTCTGGTGGCGCCAGGTCTCCTTCGCCCCGCGAGCGGCGCACAGCTGGTCCCGGGCCGAGCTGACCCTCCTCGAACGGATCGAGCTGCCCGAGGCCGACCATCGAGGACGACCCTTGCTCCTGGTCCGCTGCTCGCACCAGGGCGAGATCTTCCAGCTGACCATGTCCGCCCCCGCCTGCGCCGGCCTGGTGTCCTGGCTCGAAGCGGGCCCTCGACCCGTGGGAAGGGTGATCTAGTGCGTCTGGTCGTCGCTCGTTGCGCAGCCCGCTACACCGGGCGTCTCTCGGCGCACCTGCCGCTCGCCACCCGCCTGCTGCTCGTGAAGGCCGACGGCAGCGTCCTGCTGCACTCCGACGGCGGCTCCTACAAGCCGCTCAACTGGATGAGCCCGCCGTGCAGCCTGGCGGTTCGCGCCCCGGAGCCCGAGGCAGCCGAGCGTGGGGTTCTCGAGGTGTGGCACGTGCAGCACACCAAGTCCGACGACAGGCTCGAGATCGACCTGCACGAGGTGCTCCACGACTCGGCCCACGAGCTCGGTGTCGATCCCGGTCTGGTCAAGGACGGGGTCGAGGCGCACCTCCAGGCCCTGCTCGCCGAGCAGATCCACGTGCTGGGAGCCGGGCACACCCTCGTGCGTCGGGAGTTCCCGACAGCGATCGGTCCGGTGGACATCTTGGCCCGGGACGCCGCGGGTGCCGCCGTGGCCGTGGAGATCAAGCGGCGTGGAGACATCGACGGCGTCGAGCAGCTCACGCGGTACCTCGAGCTGCTGAACCGCGACCCGCACCTGGCTCCCGTCCGGGGGGTGTTCGCCGCCCAGGAGATCAAGCCCCAGGCGCGGACCCTGGCCCAGGACCGCGGCATCGGCTGCGTGGTGCTCGACTACGAGGCGCTGCGCGGCATGGACGACGTCGACGCCCGTCTGTTCTGAGCGGCGGCCCGTCGCGGGGCGGGTGGTGCCCGGCCCGGCCGCCCGCGGTGCGAGGATCTGCTCATGGTCCCTGAGCTGGTCCCTGACCCCGCAGAGCCTCCGGTCGTCGCGACGCAGCGCGAGGCTGCTGACCGCCGCGCGAGGCTGTCGGCCCTGCGCCGCAGCTACGCCCGTAGCGCGCTGCTCGAGACGCAGGTCGCTGCGGACCCCATGGTGCAGTTCGAGGTGTGGTTCGACGAGGCGGTGCAGGCCGGCCTGACCGAGCCGAACGCCATGGTGCTGGGCACGGTTGCTGCCGACGGGACGCCATCGGCGCGCACCGTGCTGCTCAAGGCCGTCGACCCCCGCGGCTTCGTCCTCTACACGAACCACCGGTCCCGCAAGGGTCAGGAGATGCTCGCCCGACCACGCGCTTCCTTGGTGTTCCCGTGGTTCGAGATCGATCGGCAGGTCGTCGTCGTCGGTGAGGTCGAGGCCGTGCCGCGCCGCGAGAGCGAGGAGTACTTCGCCACCCGGCCGCACGACTCCCAGCTGGGGGCGTGGGCGAGCGAGCAGTCGTCCGTGCTCCCCGACCGGGCTCGCCTCGACGCCCGCTTCGCGGAGCTCGCCGAGCAGTACCCGCCAGGCGCCTCCGTGCCGACGCCCCCGCACTGGGGTGGCTTCCGCGTCGTCCCGCACACCCTCGAGCTGTGGCAGGGACGCGCCTCACGGCTGCACGACCGGCTCCGGTACCGCAGAGCCGAGCCGGAGCAGGCGGGTGGGTCAGCGGACTGGGTGCTCGAGCGTCTCGCTCCGTGAGCCTCCGGCCCGCGACGGCGCTCCCAGTCCCTGGACGTCGCCTACCCGAAACGCTTCGACTGGGGCAGGATGTCGCGCCATGACGACCCTTCCGCGCCCCGGACGCACGTTCCCTGCTGCCTTCCGCTGGGGGGCCGCAACCGCCTCGTACCAGATCGAGGGGGCGGTCGACGAGGACGGGCGTGGCAGGTCGATCTGGGACACCTTCTCCGCCACCCCGGGTCGGACCCTCGACGGCCACACCGGGGCCGTGGCTGCGGACCACTACCACCGCACCGCCGAGGACATCGCGATCATGCAGGGACTCGGGCTGGACGCGTACCGGTTCTCGCTCGCCTGGCCCCGGATCCAGCCCACGGGTGCTGGTGCCGTGAACCAGGCGGGTCTGGACTTCTACAGCCGTCTGGTCGACGACCTGCTCGCTGCCGGCATCGACCCCGTGGTGACCCTGTACCACTGGGACCTGCCCCAGGCCCTCGAGGACGCGGGTGGCTGGCCCTCGCGCGAGACGGCCCTGCGCTTCGGGGACTACGCGCGCACGACGGTCGAGGCTCTCGGTGACCGCGTCAAGGTCTGGACCACCTTGAACGAGCCCTGGTGCACGGCCTACCTGGGCTACGGCTCCGGCGTGCACGCTCCTGGTCGCCAGGAGCCCGCCGCAGCGCTGGCGGCGGTGCACCACCTCAACCTTGCCCACGGGCTCGCCGGGGCCGCGGTCCGCGACGTGCTGGGGGAGCAGGGCACCCTCTCGTTGACCCTGAACCTGCACGTGGCGCGGCCGGACGACCCGAGCAACCCGCAGGACGTCGATGCCGCGCGCCGGATCGATGCGCTGGCCAACCGCTGCTTCCTCGAGCCCGTGCTCGACGGCAGGTACCCCGTCGACCTCCTCGAGGACACCGCCGCGGTCACCGACTGGTCCTTCGTCCGGGACGGCGACCTCGAGATCACCCGCACCGGCCTGGACGTCCTGGGCGTGAACTACTACTCGACCCAGCGGGTGCGGCACTACACGGCCGACCACGCCCGTTCCATGGCTGACGGGCACGGCGCGTCGGCAGCCACCCCCTGGATCGCGGCCGAGTCCGTCGAGTTCCTCGAGCAGCCCGGTCCGTACACCGCGATGGGGTGGAACATCGACCCGAGCGGCATGACCGAGCTGCTCACGGGGCTGGCCCGGACCTACCCCGAGCTGCCGCTGATGATCACCGAGAACGGAGCGGCCTTCGAGGACGACGTCTCCGCCGACGGACGCGTCCACGACGCCGAGCGGGTCAGCTACGTGGCGCGCCACGTCGATGCGGTGGGCCAGGCCATGGACGCCGGGGCCGATGTGCGCGGGTACTTCGTGTGGTCCCTCATGGACAACTTCGAGTGGGCCTACGGGTACCACCGACGTTTCGGGATCGTCCGGATCGACTACGAGACCCTCGAGCGCACCTGGAAGGACTCGGCGTACTGGTACCGCGAGCTCGTCCGGACCCACGCCCTGCCGCCGGTCGAGATTGCTGCCGACCTGGCCTGACCGGTCGACGGGCCTCGCTGCCGTGCAGCGGGGCCGGTCGTGCCGAGAGAGACTGGAGCATGCCCTCAGGACGCCGGTCGAGCCGTCGACGCCGCGTCGAGCCGCACCCCGAGCTCGACGTCGAGCGAGCTCTGGGTGGACGTCGGACCGAGAGCGGTCCCGACGGCGAGTGGACGGTCCAGACGGTGCCCGCGGGGACCAAGACCTACCGCTGCCCGGGATGCCGTCAGGACATCCTGCCCGGGACACCCCACGTGGTCGCCTGGGCCAACGACGCGCTGCTGGGTGCGGTGGCCGGGCTCGAGGACCGGAGGCACTGGCACACCGCCTGCTGGCGGGCCCGCGGCCGGCGGCGCTGACCCCGCCCTGCGGCGCGGACGGCCCGACATGGCTAGGCTCGCAGCCGACTCCCATCTGCCTGCACCCGAGACGACGGAGGAGCACATGACGACGGACGGCATGCTGCGGCTGTTCACGCTGCGCGAGGGACGTCAGGAGAAGATGCCCCTCGTCCTGCTGCACGGCTTCCCGCTGGACCACCGGATGTGGCTCGACGTCACCGACCTCCTGGCCGGGGACCGGACGGTGCTCGCCCCCGACCTGCCGGGGTTCGGCGCCTCGCCGACCGGTCCGGACATCGCCGCGACGCTGGGTGCCGACCGCGCGGCGCCATCGGTCGACGTCATGGCTGACGGCGTCGCGGCGGTGCTTCGGGCCGAAGGGGTCGACCGGGCGGTCGTCGCAGGGCTCTCGATGGGCGGGTACGTCGCGATGGCTCTCCTGGAGCGCCACCCCGACCTGGTGGCGGGGATCGGCCTGATCGACACCAAGTCGACCGCCGACGACGACGGGGCCCGCGCCAAGCGCTACGAGGTCGCCCGGACGGTGCGTGCGGAGATGCGTGTCGACGCCGTCTTCGGGATGCGGACCTCGGTGCTGGGGGCGACCAACCGGATCTCTCGGCCCGACCTCGTCGAACGGATCGAACGGTGGATCCGTGACCAGGGGCCGAAGGCCGTCGCGTGGGCCCAGGAGGCGATGGCCGAGCGTCCCGACCGGACGGCGGTCCTCGAGGGCTATGCGGGGCCCGCGGTCGTCGTGGTGGGCGACGAGGACGAGCTGAGCCCTGTTCCCACCGCCGAGCACATGGCCGGGGCGCTCGAGGAGGCCGAGCTGCTCGTCGTCCGAGGCGCAGGGCACATGACGCCCAACGAGAGCCCTGAGCCGGTCGCGAGCGCCCTGGCGACCCTGCTGCGCAGGGCCGACCGGGCTGCTGTGCCCGGCCAGGCCTGAGGAGCTAGCCGGGGGTCCGTGGCCGGCTGGCGAGCACGAGGGCCAGCGCGTCGGCGAGGTCGATGGACTCGCCGTCCCGGGCCCCCTTGCCGAGGACCAGGGGCGGGTCGCTCGGCTCGGGCGTCACGCCGCGCAGCAGGCCGAGGAGGCTGCTCGGGGCGGTCAGCACGTAGAAGGCTCCGGAGGTGTCCACGGCCACCGAGCGGTTGCGCCGCAGGTACCAGCCCCGCAGGGGGGTGCGGTAGGTGACGCGCCCGTCGTAGGAGCGCACCCGGAGGGGTACCGCCGCGGGGCCGTCCGCCTCGGCCTGGGCCACGAACTCCTCGAGGAGGGATCGGGCGCGGGCTGTCTCGGCGGCACGGGCGCGCTCGAGAGCCTGGGCGTGCTCGCGCGCGGCTGCACTGCGGTGCGCGCGCCAGGCCTGGCCCTCCTCGGCCTGCCCGGGGCGCTCAGGCGC
>NZ_JALPKN010000490.1 GCF_023630195.1 Actinotalea sp. C106
GACCCGACGGCGCCGCGCGGGGCGGGCCTCGGCGTCGCGGCAGGGCCCGGGCTGGGCGCTGGGCCCTGGGCGGGGTCGCCGTCGCCGTCGCCCTGGTGTGGGTGTTCCCGATCTACTGGATGATCTCGAGCTCCCTGCTGCCCACCAACCGCCTGCAGACCCCGACGCCGACCTTCATCCCGCTCGACGGCACGCTGGCGAACTTTCGCCGCGTGCTGGCGGACCCCACGTTCTTCTCCTCCTTCCGGATCTCGTTGGCCGTGACGGGACTCACGCTGCTCGCCGCGATCCTCTTCGCCTTCCTCGCGGCCCTGGCGCTGAGCCGGTTCCGCTTCCGCGGGCGACGCTCCTTCGTGGTGGCCGTGCTCGTGGTGCAGATGATCCCGGCCGAGGCGCTCTTCATCTCCCAGTACCAGATGCTCGACACCTGGCAGCTGGTCAACTCGGTGCTGGGCCTGACGATCGTCTACGTCGCGGCGATCCTGCCGTTCACGATCTGGATGCTCCGCGGGTTCGTCGCGGGGGTGCCGATCGAGCTCGAGGAGGCCGCGATGGTCGACGGCCTCTCGCGCACCGGGGCGTTCTTCCGGATCACCTTCCCGCTGCTCGCCCCCGGGCTCGTGGCCTCGGGGGTCTACGGGTTCCTCCAGGCCTGGAACGAGTACACCCTGGCCCTGGTGGTCATGACCGACCCCGCCCGTCGGACCCTGCCCCTGTGGCTGCAGGGCCTCGTCGAGGCCAACCGGGCCACCGACTGGGGGGTGGTCATGGCCGGGGCCACCCTCATCGCCGTGCCGGTGATCGTGTTCTTCCTCGTGGTGCAGCACCGCATGACCGCGGGGCTCGTCGCCGGGGCGGTGAAGGGATGACCGGCCGCCCGCTCGGCCCCGGGACGTGGACCGTGGGCCTGGACATCGGTGGCACCAAGGTCCACGGGGTGCTGCTCGACGAGGACGGCACGCGGGCCTCGACCGTGCGGCTGCCCACCGGCGCTGGCATCACCGGCGTCGTGGCGTCGGCAGCCCAGGCGGTCGAGCGGCTCGCGGCCGACCGCTGCCTCGACCTGGGCGAGGTCTCGGCCGTGGGTGTGGGCGTGCCCGGCGTGGTCGACCCGAGCAGCGGGGTCGTGGCCCACGCGGTGAACCTCGGCATCACGGGTGAGGTCCGCCTGGCGGCTCTGCTGAGCGACCGGCTCGGCGGCGTGCCCGTCAACGTCGAGAACGACCTCAACGCCGCAGCCCTCGGTGCTGCGGTCGGGCGCGGACCCCGGGGCGACCTCGCCTTCCTCGCCCTGGGGACAGGGCTCGCCGCGGGCCTCGTGCTCGACGGCGCCGTGCGGCGCGGGATCAGCGGGGCCGCCGGGGAGGTCGGTCACCTGCCCTACGCCCCCCACGGCCCCCGGTGCGCGTGCCG
>NZ_JALPKN010000491.1 GCF_023630195.1 Actinotalea sp. C106
GGCCCCGGCACCGAGCAGCATGCCCGGCTCGTCGAGGTCGGCGAGGGTCGCGACCACGACGGACGCCACGCCCCCCGCCAGCAGGAGCCCGCCGATCGCGGCACGGACCACCGAGCCGCGGTCGTGGACCACGACGTCGTCGCGCATCGCCTCCACGGGCGGGGTGAGGGCCGCGCGCCGGGCGGGGACCGCCGCGGCGACGACGCTCACCACCGTGCCGATGAGCACCGAGACCAGCACCGTGAAGCCGTCGAGCGGGATCTGCCCCGAGAGCTCCATGCCCATCCGGGCGAAGACCTCGCGCAGGCCGGCCACGAGGGCGACCCCCGCACCGACGCCGAGGGCCGAGCCCAGGACGCCGACCACCAGGGCCTGGACCAGGATCGAGGTGAAGACCTGGGCGGGCGAGGCACCGATGGCCCGCAGCATGGCGAACTCACGCTGACGCTGACGCACGGTCATCTGGAAGGTGTTGGCGATGATGAACGCCCCGACGAAGAGCGCGATCGCGGCGAAGACCAGCAGGAAGGTCGAGACGAAGCCGAGGATCTGCTCGACCTGCGCCCGGGTCTCGTCCCGCACCTCCTCCCCGGTGGCGACCTCGGCGTCGAGCCCGTCGAGGGTCGAGCCGAGAGCGGCCTGGAGGCGCTCGACCACGGCCTCCTCGTCGAGGTCCCCCTCGGCGTAGACGGCGATCGAGGAGACCATCCCGTCCGGGGCGAAGACCTCGGTGGCGGCGACGGGGTCGAGGAAGACGATCGTGGCCCCGGCGACCGGGGCGCCGAAGGAGACCTCACCCACGACGTCGACCGGCGTGATCTCCCCGCCCAGGACCACCTGCGTGGCGTCCCCCACCGCCAGGCCCGAGGCCTCGAGGGTCGCCGACTCGAGCGCGACCTCGCCCAGCCCGGTCGGTGCACGGCCGTCCACCAGCTCGGTCGAGGGCTCCTCGGCGTGCATCGCCAGTGCGAAGCTGGGCGGGCCGTTGCCCGCGGCCACGGCGGTGCCGTCCGCACCCACCAGCACGATCGGGCCGGTGATCTCGGGCAGGGCGGTCCGCACGCCGTCCACGGCCGCGACCTCCTCGACCAGGTCCAGGGGGACCCCGGTGCGCACGGCCCCCATGTCGGCGCTCGCGGCGTCGGCGATCTGCTCGGCCCCGCGCACGTAGGCGTCCCCCACGGTCGAGGTCTCGACGAGCTCGGAGAAGGTGCTCGACATCATCGTGCGCAGGGAGAAGGTCCCGGCGACGAAGGCGACGCCGAGCAGCACCGCGAGCACCGAGAGCAGGAACCGCCCGAGATGGCTGCGGATGCCCCGCAGCGCGACCCGCGTCACCGGGACACCGGGCCTGCGGCGTGCCGCGCACCCGCCGTCCCGGGCGCGGCAGTGCCCTGGACCGCGGT
>NZ_JALPKN010000492.1 GCF_023630195.1 Actinotalea sp. C106
CCACGACCACCGAGCCGACGCCGGCCGCGCGGCCCGCGACGACGTCCCGCCAGGGCTTGTCCCCGACGAACCAGCAGTCCGCGGGGTCCACACCCAGGGCCCGGGTGGCCTCGTGCACGAGCTCGGGGTCGGGCTTGCGGCGGCCGACCTCGTCGGAGTACAGGTGCGCGCCGACGAGGTGGTCCACCCCGGCGTCGACCAGGCGGCGACGGCCGCTGCGCCCGCAGATGGTGTTCGAGACGATCGCGACCGGCAGGCCGACCTCGCGGCACCAGGTCAGGAGCTCCTCGACCCCCTCGCGCAGCCAGGCCCGGCTCTTGGCCTGGGCGTACTCGAAGGCCAGGCTGCTGGCCTCGGCCTCGAGCCATGCGCGTGGCCCCAGGGCCAGGTTGGACCCGACCATGCCGCCCCAGAACTCGCGGTGGGTGACCTCGTGCGCGACGGGCAGCCCCGCGGGGCCGACGGCGTCGCGCTGCTTGTGCTCGGCGTACGCCTCGCGCCCCAGGCGCAGGGCCGCACGCAGCTCGTCGTCGGTCAGGGAATGGCCCGCGCGACGCAGCCGGGCCGCGAGACGGGCGACGAAGGTGTCGATCGCGGCCGGGGTCTTGGTCGAGGCCGTGAGCACCCCGCCCTGGTCGAGCAGCAGGCCACGCGGGCGGCGCACCGGGCGCGGGACCGGGGGCTCGAGGACCTCGGCGGGCAAGACGGCGCGGGGCCGGCTGGCCGCGAGGAGCGGCACGAGGCCCTCAGGGGTCTCCAGGACGAGGTCGGCGATCTCCTGCACGGCGAAGGGCGGGGAGTCGGTGTGCTTGCTCCGGGTCAGCACGACGGCTCCCACCCCGGCACGACGCCCGGCGACGAGGTCGCGGTCGCGGGTGTCCCCGACGTACCAGCAGTGCTCGGGCGCCGTGCCCAGGGCCGTCGCGGCTCGCCGGATCATGTCGGGGTGGGGCTTACGGATGCCGACCTCGTCCGAGTAGAGCTGCACCGCCACGAGGTGCGCGAGACCGTGGTGGCGCATCAGGTCACGGTGCGCGCGGCCCGAGTGCGCATTGCTGACGATGCCGACGGGGACCCCGAGCTGGTCGGCGAGGGTGAGGAGCTCGAGCACCCCGGGACGCACCTGGTGGTGGCTGAGCAGCCCGTTCAGCACGGCCATGAGGCCAGCACCGTCCCCCGCCGCGGTCGCGCGGACGGCCTCGGGCTGGTCGGCCAGGAGGAAGTCCTCCCACAGCTCGCGGTGGGTGAGCTCGCGCGGCGCCTGGGTGCGGCTCATCGCGTGCTTCCAGTGCTTGAGGCTCGCGAGGCCCGCGGTGAGGGACTCGGCCAGCCGCGCCGGGGCGACGTCGTGCCCCGCGCCGGCCAGGGTGCCGTGCAGGAAGTCCGATCGTAGC
>NZ_JALPKN010000493.1 GCF_023630195.1 Actinotalea sp. C106
CGCGACAGCACCCGTCGCCACGGCACCCACCGCGAGGACCACCCGCCCGGCCCGCGGCGCCCCGTGGAGCCCCAGCGCCGTGATCACGTGGCACGCGCCCGTGACGGCGAGCCCGGCGGTCATCACCCCGGGGGCGGTCGCCGTCGTCGCCGCCAGCGCGCTGATGGTCTCCTCGACAGGGTCGAAGCCGGTCTGCAGGGCCTCGGCGAGGAGGAAGCCGCCGATCATCGCGATCGGTGCCGTCACGGCCGAGGTCACGGCCCACCAGGGGATCTGTCGGGTGCGGGTCACCGGCTGATGCTCGCGCGTGCAGCGCCACCCCGCACGTCGACGTCGGCTGGGGCCCTGATGCACCGCCTGACCAGCGAAGAAGCACCCGTTCGGCCGAGCGGCATGACGTACGTCTCATCAAGGTGCACCCCCGGATGCCGACTAAGATCGTGACGCTCCCGCCAGGGCGCGACACCCGGTCACCGAGCTCCCCCCGAGCGGTGCCCACCCTTCACTCACCTCGCAGCACCCTCATGGTGCTGCCCTCGTCATGGAGTACGTCGTGCAGCTGATCACCGAGGCCAGCGGTTTCCTGGCCTCGATCACCGGTTTCCTCGTCTGGCTCCCCCAGGCCAAGCGTGTGTGGCAGGACCGCAAGGACCCGGCCCGCCTGGCCGGGGTCTCGATCCCCACCCAGGTGCTGTCCCTGGCCGGGAACGTGCTGTGGCTCGTCCATGCGATCGGCATCGGGTCCTTCTGGCTCGGTGCCCCGAGCGTGATCAACGTGCCGGTGATCCTGCTGACGGTCTACCTGGTGCGGCGCTCGCAGACCGCGGCGATCGTCAACGAGGGCCTGCAGGCCCTCGTGCCCGAGGAGCTGCCCGACGGCGAGGAGCCCGTGCTCGCCGACATGCCGGTGCTCGAGGCGGCCCTCACGGCTGACGTCGACCCGGCCGACCCCGAGGTCGCCTCGGCCGTCCAGCACGCCGAGGACTTCGCCCGCGCCGTCTGACCTCCGGGTCAGCACCGCACGCCCAGCCCCCGACGCGAGGCCTGGGTGGGTTTGTCCACCCTCCGGGTGAACGGCACGTGAAGTCCTCTCGACGGCTGCTGCCGCACCGCGCCATCGGGCCGGATCCGTGGTGACACTGGTCAGGTGACCACCACCGAGCCAGCCCCCGCGTCCCCGCCGCAGGCCCGTGGCCGGTCCGCCGCGGCGGCCGGTGCGCACCGCCACGGCGCCGACCCGTTGGCCACCTTCGACGTCTTCGAGACGGTCCTGGTCCGGTCCGTGAGTCCCGCCCAGGCGGTCTTCGACGTGCTCGGGGCGCGCGCGGCCGAGGCAGGGCTGATCACCTGCTCGCCCCAGGCCTTCAGCCGGGCCCGGGTCCGCGCCG
>NZ_JALPKN010000494.1 GCF_023630195.1 Actinotalea sp. C106
TCCGCGTCAGGTGCGCCGAGGGCGGCCGCAGCGATGGCCTCGCACTCGGCGAGGGTGTGCCGCCGCAGGGTGAGGCGCGCAGCCGCCAGGCTCCCGGGTGACATCGACAGGCTCGTGACGCCGAGCCCCGCGAGCACCAGGGCCATGACCGGGTCCCCGGCGGACTCCCCGCACACCCCGACCGGCTTGTCGGCCTGGCGTCCACCGCGGGCCGTGGCGGCGACCAGCTCGAGCACGGCCGGCTGCCAGGGGTCGAGCAGGTCGGCGAGCTCGCCGCGCAGCCTGTCCGTGGCCATCGTGTACTGGGCGAGGTCGTTGGTGCCCAGGGAGACGAAGTCCACCTCGGCGAGGATCTGCTCGGCACGCAGGGCAGCGGCCGGGATCTCGACCATGACGCCCACCCGGGTGATCCCCGCGGCGCGGGCACGCTCGGCCACCTCACGGGCCTCGGCCGGGGTCGCGACCATCGGGGCCATGACCCACAGGCGGTCCCGCTCGGCCTCCGGTAGGCCGCGGGCCACCTGGCCGAGGGCGTCGAGCTGGGTGCCGACCACCTCGGGCAGGGTCCGTGCGAGGCGGTAGCCGCGTACACCCAGAGCCGGGTTCTCCTCGGTGCCCTGCTGGGCGAAGGCCAGGGGCTTGTCCGCCCCGGCGTCGAGGGTGCGGACGACGACCTTCCGGTCGCCCAGCGCATCCAGCGCGGCGCGGTAGGCGGTGACCTGCTCCTCGAGGGTCGGTGCCGTCTGCCGCCCGAGGAAGAGCACCTCGGTGCGGAACAGGCCTACCCCCTGCGCGGCGGTGCCCCCGGCACGCGTGGCGTCCTCGACGGTGCCGATGTTGGCGAGGAGCGCGACCTCGTGACCGTCGGCCGTGGCTCCGGGAGCCTCGTCGGCGTCGAGGGCGGCGGACCGCTCGGCGCGCAGCCGGAAGGACTCCTGCAGCGCGGCGTCGGGCTCGGGGGTGATGGTCCCGGCAGCGGCGTCGACCGCGACGAGGGTGCCGTCGGTCAGGTCGGTGACGCCCGCCGCCCGCACCACGCAGGGCAGGCCGAGCTGGCCAGCGATGATCGCGGTGTGCCCCGTCGGCCCACCCTCCTCGGTGAGGATCGCGGCGACCATGTCGAGGTCCAGGGCCGCGGTGTCGGCGGGCGACAGGTCGACCGCGACGACGACGCTCGGCCGGTCCAGGGCGGGCAGCCCCGGGTCAGGGGCGTCCAGGAGCCGCGCGACGACGCGGTCACGCACGCTGTGCAGGTCGGTGACCCGCTCGGCCAGGTATCCCCCGGCGGCCGCGAAGGTCGCAGCGAAGCCGGCGACCGCCTCGGTCACGGCCGTGGCCGGACCGGTGCCCTGCTCGATGCGGCGACGGGCCTCGGCCGCGAGGGC
>NZ_JALPKN010000495.1 GCF_023630195.1 Actinotalea sp. C106
CCGGGGGCGCCCGGGGCCGGGCGGGCGGCCCGGGGCGGGCGGACGCGCAGCACCCTGCTCGCGTCGCCGCTGACGGCTGAGCAGGATCCACACGACGGGTCCGATGACGGGCAGCAGCACGATCACCGCGACCCACGCCGGGACCGGCAGCCCGTTGCGCTCGACCACCTGGGACCGGGAGAGGTCGATCAGCGCGTAGATCGCCAGGGCGATCGGGATGACGTAGACCATGGCGCGAAGCATCCACCCAGCCTAGGCGCCGTGGGCGCGTGGCACCGGCCGGGGCGCCTACCCTGGGCAGATGCCCGTGGTCGTGTACTCCGCCCTCCGCCTCGGCCTCTTCGCCGCGGCACTCCTCGTGCTCTGGTGGGCGAGGCTGGGGGGATGGCTCCTCGTCGTCGCGGCGACCGTCGTGGCCTGGGCGTTGTCGTACCTGTTCCTCAAGGGGCCGCGGGACGAGGCCGCGCGCTGGCTCGAGGACCGTGCCGAGCGTCGTCGCGAGTCCGGGGAGCGGTTCTCGGCCGAGGTCCGGGGCGACGCCGACGCGGAGGACGCCGAGGCCGAGGCCTCACATCGCGAGGCCGACCCCCAGCAGGATCCCGTAGCCGAGCTCGAGCAGCCCGGTACCGGCGAGCACCGGCTTGAGGAGCACCCCGCGGGCGCCGAGCAGCACGGTCCCGACGAGCAGCCCGGCGGGAAGCACCAGGAGCAGGACGAGCAGGACCCACGGCGCGGTGGGGGCGCAGGCGAGGGCGAGCAGCAGCGGCAGGACGACGAAGGCCGCGTACACCCGACGTGACCGGTGCTCGCCCAGGCGCACGGCCAGGGTGCGCTTGCCGACCAGGACGTCGGTCGGGATGTCCCGCAGGTTGTTGACCATGAGCAGCGCGCAGGCCAGCAGCCCGATGCCCACCGCTCCGGCGACGGCCAGCCAGGAGATGCGCCCGGCCTGGGTGTAGGTGGTGCCGAGCACGGCCACCAGACCGAAGAAGACGAAGACGCCGACCTCGCCGAGCCCGCGGTAGCCGTACGGCGACCTGCCCCCGGTGTAGGACCACGCGGCGAGGATCGCGACCGCCCCGACGGCCAGCAGCCACCACTGACCGCTCAGGGCCACCAGGCCCAGGCCCAGCAGCGCCCCGATCCCGAAGGCGGCGAAGGCGGCCCGCTTGACGTGGGCAGCGGGGGCCGCCCCCGAGGCGGTCAGCCGCAGCGGCCCGACCCGGTCGGTGTCCGTGCCGCGGATCCCGTCGGAGTAGTCGTTCGCGTAGTTGACCCCGACCTGCAGGGCCAGGGCCACGCCGGCCGCCAGCAGGGCACGCAGCGGAGAGGCCAGGCCCAGCTGGGCCGCCGCCCCC
>NZ_JALPKN010000496.1 GCF_023630195.1 Actinotalea sp. C106
GGGAGCGCGGCGGTCGACGCCGGCCCCGAGGAGGTCGTGGCCGCAGCCCGTCGGTCCCTGACCGGCTCGGTCGGCCTGCTGCCGCGGTTCCGGGTCGACGACGGGGTCGAGGCCGGCGGGGCGCGGACGGTCGCGGCCGAGCGTGGCTACCTGCGCGAGAGCGGCAACCTGCTGTTCCACCTGGCCCTGCTGGGGATCCTCGTCTCGGTGGCCACCGGGCAGATGCTGCACTACCGCGGGCAGGCTCTGGTGGTCGAGGGCCGGGGCTTCGCCAACGCCGTGACCGACTACGACACCTTCGAGGCGGGGACGGCCTTCGACCCCACCTCCCTGGTCCCGTTCACCCTGACGCTGGACGAGTTCATCGCCGAGTTCACCGCCGACGCGGCCGCGAGCCCGCGGGACTTTGTCGCCGAGGTCACGGTCACCGAGCCGGGGGACGAGGGGACCGAGGAGAGCGCCGCGTCCATCCGGGTCAACCACCCGCTCACGGTCGGCGGGGCGAAGGTCTACCTCATGGGCAACGGCTACGCCCCCGAGCTCACGGTGCGGGACGCGACCGGGGAGCTCGCCTTCGCGGGGACCGTGCCCTTCGTCCCCGAGGACGAGCAGTACCTGTCCCGCGGGGTGGTCAAGGTCCCCGACGTCTCGACCGGGGACCAGGTGGGCCTGGTCGGGTACCTGCTGCCCACCGCCGAGATCACCGAGTCGGGCGCCCGGTCGGTCTACCCCCAGCCCTTCGACCCGATGCTCGTCCTGACGGTCTGGAGCGGGGACCTGGGCCTCGACGACGGCGTCCCGCAGAACGTCTACGAGCTGGACACCACGGAGATGGCCCAGGTCCTCGAGGAGGACGGCACCCCGACGACGATCCTGGTCAGGCTCGGGGAGACCGTCGACCTGCCCGGCGACCTGGGCACCCTGACCTGGGACGAGCTGCCCCGCTTCATGGCCGTGGACCTGCGGTACGACCCGGCCCTGCCCTGGATCCTCGCCTTCTCGGTCGCGGCCCTCGTCGGGCTCTCGGTGTCCCTCTTCACACCGCGGCGACGCCTCTGGCTCCGGGTCACCGAGCAGGACGGACGTACAGTGGTCGACGGCGCCGCACTCGCACGCGGCGACGACCTGGGCCTCGACGGCGAGCTCGACCGGGTCATGGACGCGGTGCGAGCACTGGACGGAAGGCAGGACGATGGGCACCGGTGAGCTGAGCACCCTCCTCGCGTGGGGGGCGGTCACGGCCTACGCGATCGCGCTCGTGGCCTTCTCGATCGACCTCGCGCGCCTGGCCGACGGTCTGGCCCGGCCCGCCGAGGCCCTCGGCGGACGAGGGCAGGGCGACGCGGCGGGCGGC
>NZ_JALPKN010000497.1 GCF_023630195.1 Actinotalea sp. C106
GAGGCCTTCGACGGGCTCGCGGCGGTGCACGAGCTCGCCGTCCCCGCCTGGGCCCTGGCGGCCCCCCGCGACGTGTGGCTGCACGTGGACTGGGCCGGTGACGTCGCCGAGCTCCGGGTCGACGGGGTCACCGTGGCCGACCGCTTCTGGGACGGCTCGCGCTGGACCCTCGACCTCGGGGACCTCGCCGTCGGGCCCGAGAGCTCGGTCACCCTGCACCTGCTGCCCCTCGCGACGGCCTCGACCATCGCCCTGCCGACCGAGGCCGCCGTGCGCCTGGCCGGGGCCGGCGATCAGCTCGGGGTCGTCGACCGGGTCGAGGTCACCGCGCGCCGGTGGTGGACGGTCGCCTGAGGGCAGCGCGCCAGTCGGCCGCCCGCGGGAACCACGGCACGGCGCTCGCGGTCTCCTTGTTCGAGCCGTACACGAGCAGCGCGAGGAAGACCCCGTAGACGGGCAGGTGACCGATCACCTCGGTGGTGCCGAAGATGAACAGCGTCAGGTTGAACGGCACGAGGGCCACCAGCACCACGATCTGGGGCAGCGCCCCGGAGAGCACCAGCAGACCGAAGAGCAGCTCGATCGCGCCGGCGATGACGATGAACACCTCGTCCGTGACGGGCAGCCCCACCAGGGCGAAGATGTTGAGCTCGGGGTAGTCCTCGAGCAGGTTCGCAGCGAGGGCCGGGTTGGTGAACTTCTCGCTGAAGGCGAGCGTGATCAGGGCCACCGCGACGAAGAACCGCAGCCAGAACAGGGCCCAGCGGAGCTTCTCGGGGCTCGGCGCGACCCGGCCGAAGGTCGCGTCCGACGGGGGCAGGATGGCGAGGAAGAGCGCCACCGCGAGGGTGTTGGTCGTCTCGAGGAGCGCCACGGGACCCGCGGCGAGCAGGGCCGGGGGCCCCAGCAGCACGAGGCCCAGCGCAGGCACCCGCAGCCGGATGCCGGTGATCAGCCAGATGCCGATCGCGGCCTGGACCACGCCCGCGAAGTCACCACCCGGCACGTCGCCGAGGGGCAGGGACGGGGTGATGAACGCCCCGGACACGGAGTAGGCCAGCAGCGAGACACCCATGTGGATGGCGAGCAGCCGCGGGACGTAGGGGGCGATCCGGCCCAGGGGGCTCAGGACGGCGAGCTCGGGCTGGGGCAGGCGGCGCGCGACCAGCCGCCACACCACGGTCACCGCGATCACGGCGGCCGTGAGGACCAGCGGCAGCGGGGAGAAGAAGAAGCCCCAGTCGCCGCCCCCGTCGTGCTCGGCGAACCACTTGCCGTGGGCCGCGGCCGGGCCCGCCGTCGCGAGCAGGGCGGTGAGGGTCAGGGCGAGGGTCGCGAGCTGGCGA
>NZ_JALPKN010000498.1 GCF_023630195.1 Actinotalea sp. C106
AGCGCGACGCCCGGGCGACAGCGCAACGGGCCGAGACCGAGGTCACCGCCCTGCGGGCCGAGGCCGACCAGTACGCAGCCTTCGTCCGGGCCACGGCCGACCGCGAGGTCGCCGAGCAGCGCTCCGTCGTGGCGGACGAGGTCAGCAGCGCACGCGCGGCCCTGGCTCAGGAGCTGTCCGAGCTGCGGGCCGAGGCCGAGGAGTACGCCAGCGAGCTCCGTGCTACCGCCGAGAGGGAGACCGCCGAGCAGCGCGAGAGCGCCGAGCGGGACACCACGCACCTGCGCAGCTCGACCGAGCGTGAGGTCACCGAGCTCCGCACCACCGCCGAGCGCGAGACCACCGAGCTGCGGACCAGCGCAGCACGCGAGGTGAACGAGCTCCGCACCACCGCCGAGCGCGAGACCACCGAGCTGCGCGAGCAGACCCGTCTCGACACCGAGCGGGTGCTCACCGAGGCGCGCCGTCGCGCGGCCGAGATGACGGGCGAGGCGACCACCGAGGCCGAGACCCGCCGCGAGGAGGTCCGACGCCTGCAGGCCGACGCCGAGGTCGACATCGCGACCCGCCGTGAGGCGGCCGAGCGGGCCGATGCCGAACGTCACGAAGCGGCCCGTGCCGAGACCGAGCGCCTGGTCTCGGACGCCGAGGCCCACGCCACCGAGGCCGAGCAGCGGGTGGCCAACGCCCTCGAGCAGGCCGAGAAGATCCGCAAGGACGCCGACGCCCACGCCAAGGACCTGCTCTCCAACGCCCGACGGAACGCCGACCGGGTGGTCGCCGAGGCTCGCGAGCACGCCGAGAAGACCCTCTCCGAGGCGATGACCGAGGCCGAGCGGGAGCGCACCACGGCTCAGCGGCAGGTCGAGGACCTCAACCGTCAGCGCGAGTCGATCACGTCCTACCTCGACGAGCTGCGGAACCTCCTCGGCCACGACCCGATGCCCTCGCGACTCGTGCTCGAGCGGGCCGACGACGTCGAGGCCAGGTTCGCGGCCTCGCTGCCCGAGGTCACCTCTCCCCCCGCACCCGAGATCGCCCAGGCCGAGGACGTCGACGGGGCTGGCGACCAGGAGGTGCCGCAGGACGACACCCCGGTCGAGGGGCTCGTGCCCGAGCCCACCCGTGAGGACTCGCCCGACGAGCACGAGGATGCCGTCCCGAGCGATCTGGCGGACGCGACGCCCGGGTCGGAGGCCGGGACGGACGCCGGTATCGAGGAGCCTGGCGCCGAGGCGACGGTCGACCCCGACGAGGGCACCGGCACGGACCCCACCGGGGACGACCTCGCGGCGGAGGGCGGCACGGACGACCCTGCCGTGGCGGCGGGCCGCTCCGGCACC
>NZ_JALPKN010000499.1 GCF_023630195.1 Actinotalea sp. C106
ACTTTGGGCGATCCGTCGCTGCTCGTGCCTCCCGCCGCCCCCGCCGCGAGGGCGGCGGGCGTGACCGGGGTGACCACCACCGTCCCGCCCCTCGGCCCCGACGAGGGCTGGCCCACCGAGGTCCACCCGACCCCGGGCCCGGAGGACGACGACCCGGAGACCGCGGTCCTCGAGCACGGCTCGACCCGGGTGATGCCTGCCCAGGAGAGCCCCTGGAGCGCGGCGGGCACCGAGCCCGAGGGCTCGTCGTCCGAGGACGGGGCCTGGTCCGGCGACGGGCAGTGGTCCGAGGAGCACGGGTGGCCCCAGGGCGGCCCCGAGGAGGCCGAGGACCGCTGGCACCCGCCCGGGTCCGTCCCTCCCGAAGGCTCCCCGGTCCTCGACCCCACCGTGTCCACCAGCCCGCGACGTCGCGTCGGCTCGGTGCTGGCCCTGGGGTCGGTGCTCGTCGCGGTCGGGGCGACGCGGCCCGGGGTCGCGCTCGCGGTCGCCGTCGTGCTCGCGGTGCTGGTGCGCAGCGTGGGCCTGGACGTCTCGGCCCTGCTCCGACGACGGGCCGTGCGTGGCACCTCCCGCGGCGCGGCCGTGCGCGGGGTGGTGACCTGGCCCTGGTACCTGGGGCGCGCGGTGCTGGGCGTGCTGCCCTCGGCGCTCCTGACGGCGGGCGTCACCGCGATGGTCGGCGGCGTCGGCTGGTGGCTCCTGGGGACCGGACGGCTCACGGTGGCCGGCCCCCCTCCGGGCGAACCGACCGGGGAGCTCGCCGAGAACGCCGCCTGGGTCACCCCCGCCCTGGTGGGGGCCGTGGTGGTGGTGGCCCTGCTCATGCTCTGGTTCGGGCCGATGAGCCGGATGACCCGTCTCGGTGCGCGCTGGACCCTCGGGGCCCTGGCCCCGGGGACCGCGGGGGCCGTCACCGTCGTGCTCCTGGGCCTCGGCGCGGCGGCCGCCGTCGTCTTCCTCGTGGTGCTCGCCCCCCAGGGCGTCCCGGAGACCGTCTGGTGGCCGTTGCCCGGGCCGCCCGACCTGCGCTGACCGACCTGCGCTGACCGACCTGCGCTGACCGACCTGCGCTGACCGACCTGCCGTGCCCGAGCCGCCCTGGGCACTAGGTCCACCACTCGTCCAGGTGGGGCACGTATCGTGGCGCGCATGACCCGCGAGCACCCACGGCTGCCTTGGCCCGTGCTCGCGCCCGCCGTGGCCCTGCTCGCCGCGTCGAGCGGTCTGGTGGCCCTCGCCCGCAACGGCTCGCTCCTGGTGCACCACTGCGTGCCCGGGGACGGCGTCGCCGGCTGGCTCGGGCTGCGCCTGGCCCTGCTCCGGACGGACTCGGC
>NZ_JALPKN010000049.1 GCF_023630195.1 Actinotalea sp. C106
GGGTCGACGGCGAGGCCACGGTCGAGGTGACCGTGCGCAACACCGGCGGCCGCGCCGGGGCGGAGGTCGTCCAGCTCTACCTGCACGACGTCGCCGCCCAGGTGGTCCAGCCCGTGGTGCGGCTCGTGGGCTTCGCCCGCGTCGAGCTCGAGCCGGGCGCTGCTGCGCAGGTGCGCTTCACCGTCCCGGCCGACGTCGCCTCCTTCACCGGGCTGCGCGGGCGACGGGTGGTCGAGCCCGGCGCGGTCGAGCTTCGCGTGGCGCGGTCGAGCGAGCAGGTCGAGGGGGTCGTCGCCCTGGACCTGGTCGGCGCCGAGCGCGAGGTCGGGCACCACCGCGCGGCGGCCCGGGTCGAGGTCCACACCCTCGACGGACCGCACCGCGACGAGCTCGCCCTGCTCGCCGCCGGCGGGGCCTCGGCATGAGCACCCCGCAGAACCTCGAGGCCTCCTCCCCCGCAGGGGGCCAGGCCACCGGCACCATCGCCGACGGGGCAGCCGCCGTCGCGATCGCCCGGACCGGCAAGGGCGGGTACCCCCAGCGCAGCTGGCGCAAGACCCTGCGCCGGGACTGGCAGCTGTACTCCCTGCTGGTGCTGCCGCTGATCTTCCTGCTGATCTTCCGCTACCTGCCGATGGCCGGGAACGTCATCGCCTTCCGGCGGTTCCGGCCCGGGAGCAGCATCTTCGGTGACGAGTGGGTGGGGCTGCGGTACGTCGAGCTCTTCATCAACGACGCGAAGTTCTGGGAGGTCTTCCAGAACACCCTGATCCTCGGGGCGCTCGGTCTCCTCGTGGTGTTCCCCCTGCCGATCATCCTGGCGCTGCTGCTCAACGAGGTCCGGCGGATCTGGTTCAAGCGGCTCGTGCAGACCATCAGCTACCTGCCGCACTTCATGTCGATCGTGATCGTCGCGGGGATGGTGTTCCAGATCTTCTCCGTGCAGGGGACGATCAACCAGGTGATCACGGCCATGGGCGGTGACGCGGTGAACTTCATGCAGCGCGCCGACTGGTTCCGCACCATCTACATCAGCTCCGAGGTGTGGCAGACCGTCGGCTGGGGAACCATCCTCTACCTCGCGGCCCTGACGACGATCGACCAGCAGCTCTACGAGGCCTCGCGCATCGACGGCGCGAACCGTTGGAAGCAGACCTGGCACATCACGTTGCCGGGCATCCGGCCGACCATGGTCACCCTGCTCGTGCTCAACATCGGCACCTTCATGGCCGTCGGCTTCGAGAAGGTCCTGCTGCTCTACAACCCCCTCACCTACCCGACGGCCGACGTCATCTCGACGTACCTGTACCGGGTGGGGATCCTCTCGAGCAACTTCAGCTATGCGACAGCGATCGGGCTCTTCGAGTCCCTCATCGGGCTGACGCTGATCCTGTCCGCCAACGCGATATCGCGACGACTAGTGGGGACGAGCCTGTGGTGACCGACAGCGCACTCAAGGACGAGACCGGCACCCCGGACCCGATCAGGCTCGCCCGCCGGCTCGAGCGACCCGCCCCGACGACCGTCAAGGACAGCCGCGGCTACAAGGTGTTCACCGTCATCAACGTGGTGGTGCTCCTCGGGGTCATGGCGATCACCCTGTACCCCTTCGCCAACATCATCGCGCAGTCGTTCAGCAGCGAGGGGTTCATCAACGCGGGGCAGGTCAACCTCGTTCCGCGTGGGTTCAACATCGAGACCTACCGGACCGTCATGGCCGACAACATGTTCTGGATCAACTACCGGAACACGGTCGTCTACACGGTCGTGGCGACGGTGATCGCGATGGTGCTGACCACGACCTACGCCTACGCGATCTCGAAGAAGAACCTGCGGGGACGCAACTTCTTCATCATGGTCGCCGTCTTCACGATGTTCTTCAACGGCGGCCTGATCCCCAACTACGTCCTGATCAACGCGATCGGGTTCACCAACACGATCTGGGCGATCGTCATCCCCAACGCGATCAGCGTGTTCAACCTGCTGGTCATGAAGGCCTTCTTCGAGAACATGCCCGAGGAGCTCGAGGAGGCCGCCGCGATCGACGGCCTGGGCACCTACCGCACGCTGCTGAGGATCGTGCTGCCGTTGAGCAAGGCCGTCATCGCGACGATGGTCCTGTTCTACGCGGTCTCCTTCTGGAACTCCTGGTTCCAGGCCTTCCTGTACCTCGACGACGCCCGCCTCTACCCGGTCACGGTCTACCTGCGGAACCTCATCGCCGGGGCCACGACGGCCACCTCGGTGGCCGGGGGGTCCTCGGACGGCATGACGCAGGTCGCCTCGAACATCCAGTCGGTGACGATGGTGCTGACCGTCCTGCCGATCATCTGCCTCTACCCCTTCATCCAGAAGTACTTCGTCTCGGGCGTGATGCTCGGGTCGGTGAAGGGGTGATCGAGGAGCCACCAGCTGCACTCCCTGCTACGACCACTGATGCTCGACGGAAGGGACAGTCATGACCACCACACGGAGGCGCCTCGCCGCAGGCGCGACGGCGGGAGTTCTCGCCCTGGGCCTCGTGGCCTGCACGAGCGAGGAGGAGGGGTCCGTCGACGGACCTGATGCCGAGGAGCTCGACGGCCTCGACGTCGGCGCGATGGAGGAGTTCGGCGTCGGCGACACCTTCGTCGCGACCGAGCCGGTCGAGATCGAGGTGCTCTACCGAGACCACCCGAACTACCCGCTCGACGAGGAGTGGCTGTTCTTCGAGCACCTCGCCGAGACCAACAACGTCACCTTCGACCTGACGACCGCGCCCCTGTCGGACTGGGACCAGCGCAAGGGCGTGCTGATCGGTGCGGGCGACGCCCCCGACGTCATCTCGGTGACGTACCCGGGCCAGGAGGCGCAGTTCGTCGCCTCGGGCGCGATCCTGCCGATCAGCGACTACGTCGACCTCATGCCGCACTACCAGGACCGGGTCGAGCAGTGGGGCCTGGAGGAGGAGATCGACACCCTGCGCCAGGAGGACGGCAAGTACTACCTGCTCCCGGGGGTCTACGAGGAGCTGCGCTACGACTACACGATCGGGATGCGGACAGACATCCTCGACGAGCTGGGTCTCGAGGAGCCGCAGACCTGGGACGACTTCGCCGACACCCTCGCCGCGGTCAAGGACCACGAGGGCACGCAGTACGCGATGTCGGACCGGTGGGAGGGGCTGGCGCTGATGAACTTCGCCTCGGCCTCCTTCGGGACGGTGGCGGGCTGGGGCTACGGCGACGGCACGGTCTTCGACCACGACGCCGGTGAGTACGTCTACGCCGGGGCTACCGACGAGTACCGGGACCTGGTCGAGTACTTCACCGGGCTCGTCGAGGAGGGGCTGCTCGACCCTGAGAGCTTCACGCAGGACGACGACCAGGCCATCGCCAAGCTCATCAACGAGCAGTCCTTCGCGATCACGACGAACTCCCAGGAGCTCATCGGTCACCGGACGAGCATGGACGAGACCCTCGGTGAGGGCACCTACGAGCTGATGAAGATCCGGGCGCCCGAGGGCCCCGCGGGTGACGTCATGGGTGGCCTGCGGATCGAGAACGGCTTCATGATCTCCTCGGGGGCCGCCGAGAAGGAGAACTTCGTCGCGACCCTGCAGTTCCTCGACTGGCTGTTCTACTCCGACGAAGGCCTCGAGTTCGCCCGCTGGGGCGTCGAGGGCGAGACCTACGAGAAGGACGCCGACGGCACCCGCACCCTCGCGGCCGACGTCGACTTCCTCGGCCAGAACCCCGAGGGCACCACGAACCTGCAGACCGACTACGGGTTCTTCAACGGGGTCTTCTCCCTGGCGCACGGCTCGACCACCGACCTGGTGCGCACGCACATCAGCGAGGAGGAGGTCGAGTGGCAGGAGGCCATGTCGAGCAAGGAGCAGGCGCCGCTCGACCCGCCCGCCCCCCTCGACGAGATCGAGCGCGAGCAGGCCAGCCTCTACCAGACGGCCCTCGCCGACTACGTCACGCAGAACACCCTGGCCTTCATCACCGGCCAGCGTGACCTGTCCGAGTGGGACGAGTACGTCTCCGAGCTCGAGGGCCAGAACATGCAGGCCTTCGTCGACATCATGAACACCGCCTACGAGCGCTTCCAGGAGGACAACGCGTAGCAACGCCACCGGCCCGGCCGCGCCACCCAGCGCGGCCGGGCCGTCGTCGTCCTCCTGAGGCTTCCCGTCGGCGCGACGTCCAGCTCGTGCTGACGACGACCCCGCCCACCCCTGCACCTAGCGCCGTCCTCCCCCTGGAGCTCCTCCCGTGACTGCCGAGCCTGTCGACGTCCCCACCGAACCCGTCCGTCAGCTCTCCTCCGCGTGGCGCCGCTGCGTGGGGACGGGGCGGATGAACCTCTCCCTGCGCCGCGGCCACCGCGAGGCCCTGGCCCTGGCCCGCGAGGAGATCGGCTTCGAGATGATCCGCGGCCACGGCATGCTCAGCGACGACATGGGCGTGTACCGCGAGGTCGAGTGGCAGGGCGAGCGGCAGGTGCGGCACGTCTTCGGCTACCTCGACGAGGTGGTCGACAGCTACCTGGCCACGGGGGTGCGGCCCTTCCTCGAGCTGGGCTTCATGCCCGAGGCGCTGGCCTCGGGGGACCAGACGGTCTTCTGGTGGAAGGGCAACGTGACCCCGCCGCGCTCCTACCCGCAGTGGCAGGAGCTGGTCCGCGGGACCCTGCGCCACCTCGTGGACCGGTACGGGATCGACGAGGTGCGGACCTGGCCGATCGAGGTGTGGAACGAGCCGAACCTGACGGACTTCTGGCAGGGGGCGGACCAGGAGGAGTACCTGCGTCTCTACGAGGCCACCGCCCACGCCGTCAAGGAGGTCGACGCCGAGCTCCAGGTGGGCGGACCGGTCCTGTCGCCCGGGGCCGACCAGTGGTGGGCCCCGTTCGCCGAGTTCGTGGCCCGGCGAGATGTCCCGGTGGACTTCGTCAGCCGGCACGCGTACACCTCAGGCCCCGCGCAGCACGTGCCCTTCGGCGTCTACCAGGACCTGCGCCCGCCCCAGCACCTGCTCGAGCAGTTCGCGGCCCCCGCCCAGCACCTGGCCGGGACGGCCCTCGCGGGGCTCCCGGTGCACATCAGCGAGTTCAACACCTCCTACCGGCCCGACAACCCCGTGCACGACACCGCCTACAACGCCGCCTACCTCGCCCCGGTGCTGGCCGCGGGAGGAGAGCACGTCGACTCGTTCGCGTACTGGACGGTCAGCGACGTGTTCGAGGAGGCGGGGGTGCCGGCGAGCATCTTCCACGGCGGGTTCGGCCTGCTGACCCACGGTCTGGTCCGCAAGCCGACGTACCACCTGTACGCCTTCATGGCGCGGCTGGGGGACCAGGTGCTGGCCGAGGGCGAGGACCACCTCGTGACGCGGCATGCCGACGGGCGCCTCGCCGTCCTCGCCTGGCAACCGGTCGACGGCTCGCCGGTCACCGCGGCGGACCGGCACCACGTGCGTCTCTCGGTGCCGGTCTCCGGACCGCTGGGTGCGGAGGCGGAGCGGGCAGCTGCCCGGACGGGACCAGGCTCCGCGGCACCCTCGAGCGAGCCGCGCACCGCTTTCGTGCTGCGGCGTCGGGTCAACGAGTCCGACGGCAACGCGTGGACGGCCTGGCAGCAGCTCGGTCGGCCGGCCAGCCCGGGTGCGCGTCACCTCGACCTGCTGCACGACGCCGCGCGCCCCGCCGTCGAGCACTCCTCGGTCGCGGTCCACGGAGGGCGGGTCGAGCTCGACCTGCACCTGGCCCAGCACGAGGTCACGCTGGTGGAGGTCGAGGCCGTCCGCGACAGCACCCCGCCGTGGCTCGACGACACCCGCATCCCGGGCTACGGCGTCGCCTGATCCCTCGCACCGGCCGTCCCCTCGCCCAGCCAGCCCGCCAGCTTTCCAGCTGTCCAGTACGAGAGGCTTGACCCATGACCCTGCCCCGGATCCCGCGCATCGCCTACGGCGGCGACTACAACCCCGAGCAGTGGCCGGCCGAGGTCTGGGACGAGGACCACGAGGCCTTCGACCTGGCCCGCATCGACACCCTGACCATCGGGGTCTTCGTGTGGGCCCTCACCCAGCCCGACGAGCACACCTACGACCTGACCGTCCTCGAGCAGGCCCTGGACCGCGCCCACGCCGAGGGCCGTCGCGTGTGCCTGGCGACGGGGACCGGGGCGGTGCCGCCATGGCTCGCCCACGAGTACCCCGAGGTGTGCCGGGTCGACTTCGAGGGCCGTCGGCACGTCTACGGCCAGCGGCACAACGCCTGCCACAGCTCGCCCGCCTACCGCCGCCTGGCGACGGCCCTCGCCGGAAGGGTGGCCGAGCGCTTCGCCGATCACCCCGCCGTCGTCGCCTGGCACGTCAACAACGAGTACGGCGGGTACGACGGCGGGTGCTGGTGCGACCTGTGCGCCGGGGAGTTCCGGGCGTGGTTGCGGGAGCGGTACGGCGACCTGGACCGGCTCAACGAGGCGTGGAACACGCTGTTCTGGTCGCACCGGTTCACCGCGTGGGAGCAGATCGTGCCGCCGAACAAGCTGTCCGAGCACTGGCGGGGGCCGAACCACACGGCCTTCCAGGGGATCACCCTCGACTATCTGCGCTTCACCTCGGAGAACATGCTGCGCACCTTCCGTGAGGAGAAGGAGGCGATCCGAGCGCACTCCGACCTGCCGGTCACGACGAACTTCATGGGCATGTTCCGGCCGCTGGACTACCACCGGTGGTCCGAGCACCTGGACTTCGCCTCGTGGGACAACTACCCGCCCGACGGTCGGCCCGCCTCCCGCATGGCCCTGACGCACGCGTTGATGCGCGGGCTGAAGGGCGGCCAGCCGTTCTGGCTCATGGAGCAGACCCCCACCGTGACGGCCAGCCGCGACGTGAACCCCGTCAAGCGGCCCGGCTTCATGGGGCTGTGGTCCTGGCAGGCCGTGGCCCACGGGGCCGACGCTGTGCTCTTCTTCCAGATGCGTCAGTCCCGCGGGGCCAGCGAGAAGTACCACGGGGCGGTGCTCAACCACGCGGGGCGGACCGACACCCGGTCCTTCCAGGAGGTCGCCCGGCTCGGCGCCGAGCTCGAGGGGCTGGGGGACCGGACCCTGGGCGCCCGCACGCCCGCGAACGTCGCGCTGCTCTTCGACTGGGACTCGTGGTGGGCCGTGGAGATCTCCGACGGGCCCAATCGTCACCTGAGCTACCAGCGCACCATGATCGAGCACCACCGCAGCCTGTGGGAGGCGGGGGCGCAGATCGACGTCGTCCCGGTGACCGCGGACCTCACAAGCTACGACGTGGTCGTCGCCCCGCTGCTGCACATGATCAAGGGTGACCTGGCCGAGCGTCTGGCCGCCGTGGCCGAGCGCGGGGGGACGGTCGTGACGGGTGTGCTGTCCGGGCGGGTCGACGAGGACGACAACGCCTTCCTGACCGACGTGCCGGGCCCCCTCGCGGAGCTGTTGGGTGTCCGCGTCGACGAGACCGATGCCCAGGCCCCCGGGGTGGTCAACCCGGTGAGGCTCGGGGGGACGGGGCCGCGCGGCGCCGGGGGGACGAGCGCTGTCGACGTTTCGGCGGGCCATGGCGGTGCTGACGGAGCGCTCGTCAGCGAGGCGAGCCTGGTCTTCGACCTCGTGCTGCCCCGGGGCGCGGAGGTCGTCGGGACCTACGGCGCCGACTTCTACGCCGGCACTCCGGCCGTCACCCGGAACCCGTACGGGGCGGGCGAGGCCTGGTACGTCGGGACGAACCTCGACCAGGCCGGCCTGGACTGGGTGCTGCGCCGGGTGCTCGACCGGCACGGCCTGGTGGGTCCGTTCGCCGACGTCCCCGGGCTCGAGCACGCGGTGCGCGAGGTCGACGGCCGGCGGCACGAGTTCCTGCTGCACCACGGGGACGAGGCCGTCGAGGTCGGTGCGCACGTGGCAGGGACCGACCTCCTGACGGGGCGCCCGGTGTCGCAGGGGCAGAGCCTGCGGCTCGAGCCCACGGACGTGCTGGTCCTCGAGGTCAGCTGATGGAGCGCACCTGGCGGTGGTTCGGTCCGCAGGACCCGATCAGCCTCGCCGAGGTCCGCCAGACCGGGGCCACGGGGGTCGTCACCGCGCTGCACCACGTGCCCAACGGCGAGGTGTGGCCGGTCGAGGAGATCCGACGACGCCAGGCCGAGGTCGAGGCCGCGGGGCTGACCTGGTCGGTGGTCGAGAGCGTGCCCGTGCACGAGGACGTGCGTCGGGGGGCGCCCGGGCGGGACCGGTGGATCGAGGCCTACGGGCAGACCCTCGAGAACCTCGCCCGATGCGGCATCGACCTCGTCTGCTACAACGTCATGCCCGCGCTGGACTGGACCCGGACCCACCTGGACCACGTGCTGCCGAACGGCGCGACCTCGCTCCGGTTCGACGCCGACGCCGCAGCGGCCTTCGACCTGACGATCCTGCGGCGCCCGGGGGCCGAGGCCGACTACACGCCCGAGCGGATCGAGAGCGCCCACCGGTACGCGGCCGGCCTGAGCGACGGGCAGCGCGAGACGCTGACCCGCACCATCCTCGCGGGCCTCCCGGGCGCCGAGGAGGGGTACACCCTCGACGCCTTCCGTGGGGCGCTCGAGGCGTACGCGGGGGTCGGTCGCGAGGAGTTGCGCGCGAACCTGCGGTACTTCCTCGAGGCCGTGGTTCCCGTGGCCGAGCGTGTGGGGGTGCGGCTCGCACTGCACCCGGACGACCCGCCGCGGCCGGTGTTCGGGCTGCCGCGGGTGGTCTCGACCCTCGAGGACGCGCAGTGGGTGCTCGACGCGGTGCCGAGCGAGGCCAACGGGTTGACCCTGTGCGTCGGGTCCTACGGGGTGCGGGCCGACAACGACGTGGTCGAGATGGCGCGCGTGCTCGCCCGCCGCGTCTACTTCACGCACCTGCGGTCCACCCGGCGCGAGGCCGACCCGGAGAGCTTCCACGAGGCTGATCACATCGATGGCGACAACGACATGGTGGGCGTGGTCCGCGAGCTGGTCGCCGAGGAGATGCGCCGGGAACGCGAGGGCGGGCCGCGGATCGTGACCCGGCCGGACCACGGGCACCAGCTCCTCGACGACCACCGGCGCGCGACGAACCCCGGGTACCCGCTCATCGGCCGGCTCAAGGGCCTGGCCGAGGTGCGCGGGGTCGAGCTCGCCGTGCGCCGGTGGCTCGAGGCGGGTGGGTGACCCGGTGAGCGACCAGGCGAGATCCTTCGGGGACGGCACCCTCTCGCGGGTCGCCGGGCGGGTGTACTGGTTCCTGGTGATCGAGGGCATGCTGCTGCTGACCCTGTCACCGGGCCTGGTGCTGGCCTTCTGGCTCGCGCCCGACGCCTCGAACCTGCCCCTGTTCGCCCTCGCGGCAGTGCCCGTGGGTCCGGCGCTCGCGGCGGCCTTCTACGCGTGGCGACGGTTCGGGGAGGACCGCGAGTCCTCGCCGCGCAAGGAGTTCCATCGCGGTTACGGCCTGAACCTCGCCGACGCCCTGCGTGCGTGGGTGCCGGCGGTGGTGGTGCTGCTGGTGCTGGCGATCAACCTCACCTTCCAGGGCTCGGCAGGGGTGGGCGGGTCCGTCGCGGGCCCGGTGGCGCTGCTGCAGGTGGGGCTCGCGGTGCTGGTGCTGCTGTGGGCGGTGCGGATGCTCTCAGTGACGTCGGTGTTCTCCTTCCGGTGGCGTGATGCCGCGCGGATCTCGCTGCACACGGTGCTGGTGCGGCCGCTGTCGAGCCTGGCGCTCTTCTCGTACTCGGTGCTCGTGGTCGGGCTGACCGTGGTCACCTTCGACGCGGTGGTCGTGCTCCTCGCGTCGGTCCTGACCTTCGCGGTGGTGCGCAGCGAGGCCCCGGTCCTCGGCTACGTGCGGGAGCGCTTCGTCGCGACGTGACGCAGCGATTCGCGGGCGGCTGCGCGAGCGGCTGCGCTACCCGGTGTCTGTGGTGGTGCCGGGGTCGCGAGGCGGGGGGTGGGTGCGGCCCCTGGCCGTGGGCAGGTCGAGGGCGGGGGTGGTGGTGTGCTGTCGACCGGTGGGTGAGGTCCAGGTGAGGTGGCCGTCGGGGTGCTGGATGAGGGCCCAGCGGGTGGTGTGCTTGAGGCGGTGGTGGGCGGGGCACAGGTGGGCGAGGTTGGTGGCGGCGGTGGTGCCGGTGGCGCCGTGCTCGCGGTAGGCGATGGTGTGGTCGATGTCGGCGCGGGTGGCGGGGTGGTGGCAGCCGGGGAAGCGGCAGGTCTGGTCGCGTAGCCGTAGCCAGGTGCGCAGGTCGGCCGGGACGGTGTAGCGCTGGCGTCCCACGGACAGGGTGGTGCCGGTCTCGGGGTGGGTCAGGATCCGGATGAAGGAGGGGGCGCGGGCGGCCAGGGTGCGGGCGGTGTCGGGGTCGATGGGTCCGTAGCCGTCCAGGTGCCCGGGTTCGTGGGAGTGTCCGAGCAGGGTCATGACCGGGACGGTGACCGCGACGGTGGGGCGCAGGGCGTGCAGGGCCGGGTCCAGAGCCCACGGCGGGGCGGGATCGCCGACATCGCTGGGTGGGGCCGGGGCGGCGGGATCACCGGGCATGGCCGCGGGCGGTGTCGGGGCACCCGTGGAGGACGTCGGGGCGTCCGCGGGTGCGGACAGGGCGGGGGCGCGCGGGGACTGGTACTCGGTGTCCCACCAGTCGGGTGGGTCCAGGGTCAGGGCAGTCAGCACGTCCGCGCGGCGCTGGGCCAGGGTCCGCTGCTCACCCTCGACGCCGGTCTGTTGAGCCGCTCCGCTCTCGCCTGCGCCTGCGCCTGCGCCCGCGCCGTCGGGCCCGGGGTCCGGCCCACCCTGACCCTCGGGGCCCGGTTCGCCGCCGCCCCCGCCCGGGTCCCTGCGGTCGTCGTCCTGGTGGGGCAGGGCGTGGGCGATGCCGGTGAGCTTGTCGTAGATCGCGCCGGCCTGGACCGCGGGCAGGAACGCGGTCAACCAGGCCATCCCGTCCGCGGCCGGGTCCAAGTAGACCGCCCGGTCGGCGAAGGCCCGCGAGTGGCGTTCGGTCGCGGTCGTCGGGTGCACGCGTTCGCGGGCCAGGCGCGCGGCGCGTCCGATCCCGGCCGGGGTGCGGTCGGTCTCGAGCTTGGCCAGCACCGCCTGCTGGTAGGCGCCGGCGGCCTCAGGGGGCAGACCCTCGGCGTGACGCACCACGTGCCGGGCGTGCTTGTCACCCAGCAGCCCCGCGCTCATCGCCGCCAGCACCCCCGGCAGGCGCGCCGCCAGCTCGCTCGAGGTGTCCACCAGGGTCGCCGTCGTGCCCTGCGAGGCGCCCATCGTGGTGGCCAGGTCAGCGACCAGCGCCCGGTGAGCATGCTCGAGGTCCTGGCGCATGGGCACCTCACCGGGAAGCATCGGCACCATCGTGTCCGGCGCGGCCTGAACCACCGCGGCCGCGATCGCCAGCAACGCCGCCCGCTGCCCCGCGATCGCATTCATCGACAGCTCGAGCGTGCCGACCATCCCCACCAGGGCGCGAACGAGCCCCGGCGCGTGCTCAGGCGGGACACGCCCACCGCTCACCTGCTCGAGCAGCGCCCGGGCTGAACCGACCACCTGAGCCCCACGCTCGGCGTCGGGCAGGGACGGGCCAGGCGCCACGAAGGGCAGCGCACCCCGCTCACTCGTGACCGTCACGACACCCCCTCGACCCGCACACCAAACCCGTCTGTTCGAACAAGTGTACGAGTGGGGTCTGACATCCACGGCGTCCGGGCGGGGGTCTCGGGTCCCGCGCACGGGCGCCTGGAGGGAGCCCCCGCCCTCAGCCCGTCGCGCTCGAGGGCCGCGCCATCAGTACAGCCGGCGCCCCCGCTCGTCCGGCACCCCGGACTTCCGCCAGAAGTACGTGGTGATCTGGTCCCGCCACTCGCGGGCCGACCGCAGCTGCTCGGTCAGCCGTTCGGTGACGCGAGCGAACACGCCGTCGTCGACCCTGCCCTCGAGCTCGGACCACACCGCGACCATCTCCTCGACCCGCTCGACCCCGCGGAAGTGCGTGTCGTAGATGTGCTGGATCACGGTCGACCCGCTGTGCAGCACGTGGGTGTAGGGGACGTGGTGGAAGAAGAGCAGCAGCTCGTCGGGGCAGGTCTCGAGGTGCTCGTAGGTCTCGCTCCATGGCTCGGGGTACTGGCCCGTGTACCCGGTGCCCGTCGCGCGGGTGCGGTCCACGCCCACGCCGTCGCGGTCGGCGAAGTGGTAGGTGCCCCACCTGGAGTACTCGTACCCGTCGACGCTCGGGCCGTAGTGGCCCGCGGGGTTGACCATGAACCCGACGCCCAGCGGCGCGGTGTAGTCCTCGTAGGTGCGCCAGGAGTCGTCCATGATCTCGTGCAGGGCCGAGGCCACCGCCGGGTCCTCGCCGAAGGTCAGGCGGATCCACTCGTCGAGGAAGTCCCCCTCGTCGACGGTCGCATCCCACGCCAGCCGCCCGAAGGCGTACAGGTTGGCCTGGGCGAGCGGGTGCCCGCACCAGAACTCGTCGGTGCCCACGTTCGAGACCGCGGCGATCCCGCCGGCCAGGCCCCCGGGACCGAGCCCCGCGGCGACATGGGCCACGGTCGGTTCCCGGGTGCCCCACAGCGGGAACCCGAGCAGCTCGGACCACCACGGCCCCAGGTAGCACACGTGCTTCTGCTGACCTGTGTACTCCTGGGTGACCTGCAGCTCGACCGCCAGGCGGGTCCGTGGCATCGCGGCGATCACGGGGGAGACGGCCTCGCGCGTCTGGAAGTCGAGCGGCCCGTGCTTGATTTGCACGACGACGTTGTCGTCGAACCGCCCGTCGAGCGGTGCGAAGTGGTCGTAGGCGGCCCGGGCGCGATCGGTCGATCGATCCCGCCAGTCCTGGTGATGGTTGTAGACGAAGGCTCGCCAGAAGATGGTGCCACCGTGCGGTGCCACGGCCCGGGCCAGGAGGTTCGCGCCGTCGGCGTGGTCGCGGCCGTAGGCGAACGGCCCCGGTTGCCCCTCGGAGTCGGCCTTGATCACGAACCCTCCGAAGTCCGGGATGCGGGTCCAGACCCGGTCCGCCGCCTCGGCCCACCACTGCTGCACGGCCGGGTCGAGCGGGTCGGCCGTCTCGAGCCCGCCCAAGGTCTGCGGTGACCCGAAGGAGACCGACAGGTACGCCTGGATCCCGTGCGGCCGGAAGACCTCGGCCAGCCGCGCGACGTCGTCGAGCCCGTCCGTCAGCAGGCGCGCCTCGAGCAGGTCGACGTTCACGTTGTTGACCGACACCGCGTTGACCCCGATCGAACCGAGCAGCCGTGCATAGCTCTCGGCCCGGGACAGGTCCGTGCGCAGCCTGCCTTCGCTCCAGAAGATCGAGCCCCCCGCGTACCCGCGCTCGACCTGCCCCATCACGGGGTGCACGGTCAGGTTGTCCCAGTGGTCGAGCATCCGGATCGGCTGGATGGGCAGGTCCCAGGTCATCGGCTGGTCGACGGTGAACGCCTCCTCGCCGGCGCGGACCAGGTCGTGCAGCCCGTAGAGCAGGGCGCGGCTTCCTCCGGCGACCACCGCCGTACGGCCGTCGCGCCGTCCCCGCAGGAAGGTCTCCTCGCCGATGAGGTTTCCCGCCGTCCCGTCCAGGTCGCCGCCGGTCACCGCGGCGACCAGCTCGGCGTTCGGGTCGTCCACGGGCTCGGCATACCGCATCGCGGCGGTCCCCGGATGGGCGACGCGCACCGCCACCAGGAGGACGACGTCGTGTGCCGCAGCCTGGTCCGCGTCGACGAGCTCCTCGGGGGTGCTCACGGTGACGGACCCGCCGAAAAGTTCGACCGCGTGGCGGACCTCGGCCACGACGGTGCCGTCCACGGGCCCCGCGTCGGGACCGAGGGCCACGAGCACCCGGCGGGCGCCCAGGGGGCGCCAGACGTCGTCGGGCAACCAGGCGGGGTGAGCTGCGGGGAGGGCGGCGTCGCGGGCCGGCTTCTCACCAGTCATGGATGGTGCCGTCCTTGAGTCGGTTGAGGGGCAGGTAGGCGGCCGAGTACGGGTGACGGTCCGCGGCGTCGTCGTCGTACGTCACGCCCAGGCCGGGCTCCTCGCCCGGGTGGAGCAGGCCGCCGGACCACCGGAAGGTCTGGCCGAAGACCTCGCCGGTCAGGGCGCTGTGCTGCATGTACTCCTGGATGCCCAGGTTGTGGATCGCGAGGTCCAGGTGCAGGGCCGCGGCCATGCCCACGGGGGAGACGTCGGTGGGGCCGTGGAAGCCGGTGCGCACCTGGTGCAGGGCCGCGAGGTCGACGATCCGGCGCAGGCCCGTGATGCCGCCGGCGTGGGTGACCGAGGAACGCACGTAGTCGATGAGCTGCTCGCTCAGCAGCTGGCGGTAGTCCCAGACCGAGGTCAGCACCTCGCCGATCGCCAGGGGGGTGGTGGTGTGCTGACGGACCAGGCGCAGGCCCTCGGGGTTGTCCGCCGGCGTGCAGTCCTCGAGCCAGAACAGGTCGTAGGGCTCGACCGCGCGGCCCAGGCGCGCGGCCTCGTTGGGGGTCAGGCGGTGGTGGGCGTCGTGCAGCAGCGGCAGCTCGGGGCCGAACTCGTTCCGCACCGCCTCGAGCACACCGGGCAGGTGGCGCAGGTACGCGCGGGTGTCCCAGTCCTCCTCGACGGGAAGCGGCGCGCGTTGCGCGGGCTCGTAGTCGTAGGTGCCCGACGACGGCGCGGCCGAGACCCCGTAGATCTTGTCGACCCCCGGCACCGAGGTCTGCACGCGGATCGACCGGAACCCCTCGGCCTGCTGCGCGCGGATCGAGTCCATGAGCTCGGGCAGGTCCCGCCCCGAGGCGTGCCCGTAGGCCATGATCCCCTCGCGCGAGGCCCCGCCGAGCAGCTGGTAGAGCGGGAGCCCGGCGATCCGCGCCTTGATGTCCCACAGCGCGACGTCGACCGCCGCGATGGCGCACATGGTGACCGGGCCGCGACGCCAGTACGCCCCGCGGTGCAGCATCTGCCAGGTGTCCTCGATGCGGTGCGCGTCGCGGCCGATCAGCATCGGGACGACGTGGTCCTGCAGGTAGGAGGCGACCGCGAGCTCTCGGCCGTTGAGCGTCGCGTCCCCCAGCCCGACGACGCCGTCCTGCGTGGTCACGCGCAGGGTGACGAAGTTGCGGCCCGGGCCGGTGACGAGCACCTCGGCCGAGCGGATGGTCGAGCCCCGCGACGGTGCGGGCTGGTCCAGGGTCATGGCTCCTCCGGGACGACGGCGTCGTGCGAGCGTACGGCGCTGGACGGTGTGAGGCAAGCGGTTGCCCATCGTTGCCAGTGCCGGGCAGGACGGTGCAGGATGGCGCGACGGCGGAGCGACCGCCGACCGCCGCAGCAGGGAGACCATGGCCGAGGAACCGGACCGCGGACGTGAGCACGTGCCCCGGGGGCCGACGCTCCGGGACGTCGCGGTGCGCAGCGGGGTGGCGGTCTCGACCGCGTCCCGTGCGCTCACGCGTCCCGGCCGGGTCGGCGCGGCC
>NZ_JALPKN010000004.1 GCF_023630195.1 Actinotalea sp. C106
AGCCGCCCCGGCCCCCTCGGCGGCGAGCTCGGTGCTGGTCAGGGCGCGGACCCGCGGTGCACGACGCCGGACTGCCTCGCGCGGGGCCACGAGGGGATGAGCCCACCCGGCGGTGACCCACCGCTGTGCCACCGAGGAACGGACGTGCCCACCGACGAGCAGCGCGGCGCCCTCGAGGGTGCTGCGCAGCGCCAGGACCTCACGCACGTGGGGGTAGGGGGCCCGGGGCTCGGCGTGCAGGGGGTCGGCCTCGTCCCAGCACACCACCAGGCCCAGGTCGCGGACGGGGGCGAAGGCCGCAGCCCGGGTGCCGATCACGATCCGGGCCGCTCCGCGTGAGCACGCGAGGAAGGCCCGGTAGCGCGCGGCGGGACCGTCGTCGGCCACCAGACGGACCCAGCCGCCCTGCTCCCCGGGCTGCCACGGCAGCAGACCCTGCGCCACGAGCGCCTGCTCGAGGACGATCACGTCGGCTACCGAGGGCACCACGAGGAGAGCACCGCGGCCTCCGGCGAGGGCGGCGGTCACGACCTGGGCCAGCTCCGCGGCCCAGCCCGTGCCGGAGGACGCGGGAAGGGCGGTCCACACAGCACGTGGCGCCTCACCTGCGGCGACACGACGCAGGAGGGCCGTGCCACCGGTGTACGCCTCCCACGACGAGGCCAGGTCGGTGGATCCGCTCTGCTCGTGGGTCGCATGCCCCTCCACCTCCACCTGCACCTGGCCGGAGGGCCGGCCCTCGGCGGTCGCCGTCGTGCGGGCGGACGGCCCGGCCGCCCAGACCTCCTGCTCCGTCCGGGCGTGCCGAGGCGGCACGGCGAGCCGGATCACGTCCGACCGGGTGCCCGCGTACCGCCGGGCGACCGCGTCGACGAGCTCGCGGACCTGGGGGGTGAGGACGACCTCGGCCGAGACGACCTTGCGCAGCGGCGCCAGCTCGCCCGCGTGCTCGGCGTCGTCGCGGCGCTCGAGGACCAGGCCGTCGACGTCCTGGTGACCGAAGCGCACCTTGACCCGGGTGCCTGGTTGGGCAGCCTCGTCCAGGGAGGCCGGGACCGCGTAGTCGAACGGGTGGTCGAGGTGGGGCTGCGGCCGGTCGATCGCGACAGAGGCCACGGGCCGCACGGTGGCCAGCGGGCCAGGGGCCCGGGGTCGTGCTCGTCGGACCTTGGGTGCGGGCAGACCGGCCAGGGTCGGCTGGTCCTGCGTCCCGCTCCCCTCTCTCACGGCGTCATCCCATCACGTCGCGCCGACACACGGTCCCGGCTGGGCGTGAGCCCTGCGCGCACCCGCCCGGAGTTCGGTCGAGCGGGTCAGGACAGCGCGTCGTGCAGGTCGAGCACGCGGTCGGTCCGCTCCCAGGTGAAGTCCGCGAGCTCGCGGCCGAAGTGCCCGTAGGCGGCGGTGCGAGAGTAGATCGGGCGCAGCAGGTCGAGGTCGCGCACGATGGCCCCCGGGCGCAGGTCGAAGACCTCCTTGATGGCGGCGGTGAGACGGGCCACCGGGACGGTCTCGGTCCCGAAGGTCTCGACGTAGAGGCCGACGGGATGGGACGCGCCGATCGCGTAGGCCACCTGCACCTCGCACCGACGGGCCAGGCCCGCCGCGACGACGTTCTTCGCCACCCAGCGCATCGCGTAGGCGGCCGAGCGGTCCACCTTGGACGGGTCCTTGCCCGAGAAGGCGCCGCCCCCGTGCCGGGCCATCCCGCCGTAGGTGTCCACGATCACCTTCCGGCCGGTGAGCCCTGCGTCGCCCTGGGGCCCGCCGATGATGAAGGTCCCGGTCGGGTTCACCAGCAGCCGGAACCCGGTGGTGTCGATGCCGACCTCCTCGAGCACCGGCGCGACGACGTGCTCGGCGATGTCCGGGGCCAGGGTGCCGTCGAGGGAGACGCCGGGGTCGTGCTGGGTGGAGAGCACCACGGTCTCGAGCCGCACCGCACGGTCGCCGTCGTAGCCGATGGTGACCTGGGTCTTGCCGTCGGGGCGGAGGTACCCCAGGGTCCCCTCCTTGCGCACGTGGGCGAGCCGCTCGGCGAGCCGGTGCGCGACCCAGATGGGCAAAGGCATCAGCGAGGGCGTCTCGTCGCTCGCGTAGCCGAACATGAGGCCCTGGTCGCCAGCGCCCTGGGCCTCGATCGGGTCGAGGACCTCGGTGCCCTGGCGAGCCTCCCAGGCGACGTCGACGCCGGCGGCGATGTCAGGGGACTGCTGGCCGATCGAGACCGAGACCCCGCAGGACCGCGCGTCGAACCCGATGGTCGAGGAGGTGTACCCGATCCGCTGGAGGACGTCTCGGACCACCTGCGGGATCTCCACGTACGCCTCGGTCGTCACCTCACCGGCCACGTGCACCAGGCCGGTGGTGACCATCGTCTCGACGGCCACCCGGGCCGCGCGGTCCTGGGCGAGCATGGCGTCGAGGATGCCGTCCGAGATCTGGTCGCAGACCTTGTCAGGATGCCCCTCGGTGACCGACTCGGAGGTGAACAGGCGCAGATCGCTGGAGCTCATCCGCACAGCCTAGCCAGGACGTGCACGCACGCGGTGACGTCCACAGGATGAACCGCAGACGTGCGGGTGCTCAGGCGGGCAGCAGTGCCACGACCGCGTCCCACACGGCGCCGGCCACCTCGTCCTTGGATCCTGCTGCGGACCGGACCGCGGTGCCGTCGGAATCCAGGACCGTGACCTCGTTCGTCACCTCGCCGAACCCGCGCCCCTCGCCGACGGCGTTGACCACCAGCAGGTCCGCGCCCTTGCGACGCGCCTTCTCGCGGCCGTGGGACAGCACGTCGCCCGTCACGTCCCCCGTCTCGGCGGCGAAGCCCACCACCACCTGGCCGGCGCGCAGCCGGTCCCGGGCGAGCTCGGCGAGCACGTCGGGATTGGTCGTGAGCTCGATCGGGGGTGGGCCCGAGGACCCGGTCTTCTTGATCTTGTGCTCGGAGAGCGCGACCGGACGGAAGTCCGCGACGGCAGCGGCCATCACCACGACATCAGCCTCGGCTGCGGCGCTGCGGACGGCGGTGCGCAGCTCGGCCGTCGTCTCGACCGGGACCTGGCGCACACCGGCCGGGAGCAGGCCGAGCACCTCGGGACCGATGTTCGCACCGACCAGGGTCACGTCGGCGCCCCGGAGATGGGCCGCGCGAGCGAGGGCGACACCTTGCCGGCCGCTCGACCGGTTGCCCAGGAAGCGCACCGGGTCCAAGGGCTCGCGGGTCCCTCCGGCGGAGACGACGACCGTGCGTCCGGAGAGGTCCTGGACCGTGGGCCGGACGAGCGCGAGTGCCGCCGCGGCAATCTCCTCGGGCTCAGGGAGGCGACCGGGACCGGTGTCGGCCCCGGTGAGCCTGCCCGAGGCCGGCTCCAGCACGTGCACCCCGCGGCTACGCAGGGTCGCGACGTTGGCCACGGTGGCCGGGTGCCCCCACATCTCGGTGTGCATCGCCGGGGCCAGCAGGACCGGGCACCGTGCCGTGAGCAGGGCAGCGGTCAGCAGGTCGTCGGCCCGGCCCGTCGCGGCGCGCGAGAGGAGGTCGGCCGTGGCCGGGGCCACCACGACGAGCTCGGCCCCCTTGCCGAGACGCACGTGGTCGACCTCCGTGACACCCTCGAAGACCTCGGTGGTCACCGGTTGGCCCGAGAGGGCCTCCCAGGTCGCGCGACCGACGAACTCGAGCGAGGCCCGGGTCGGCACCACGCGCACCTCGTGCCCGGCCTCGGTCAGCTGCCGCAGGAGCAGCACGGCCTTGTAGGCCGCGATCCCCGCGCTGACACCGAGCAGGATCCGCACGGGTGCCGTCCGGTCAGGAGTCGGTCGGCTGCACCGTGAGCAGACCCGAGTTGATCTCGCGCATCGCGATCGACAGCGCCTTCTCCTGGTGGCGGGCCTCGACGAGGGGCCCGACGTACTCGAGCAGTCCCTCGTTGAGCTGCGAGTAGTACGCGTTGATCTGACGCGCCCGCTTGGCCGAGTAGATCACCAGCGCGTACTTCGAGTCGGCGGCCGCGAGCAGCTCGTCGATGGGGGGGTCGGTGATGCCCTCGGGGGCGGCGACGGTTCCGGACATGTCAGCACTCCGTGGTCGGTGGTGGGGGGCCGGGACGGCCGTGGACGGCGTTCCCTGGGTCGGTGTGGCGCCGTTCGGCGGGACTCCACCGGAGACGCCAGGCCCCGGTCAACCAGGTGATCCTACCGCCTCGGCAGGCCCATCACCTCGACGAGCTCGTCCGTGGCGCGTTGGACCTCGTCGTTGACGACCACGTGGTCGAACTCGCTGGCGGCGGCGAGCTCGACCTTCGCAGTCGCTAGTCGACGCTCGCGCTCGGCCTCGTCCTCGGTGCCGCGACCCACCAGTCGCCGCTCGAGCTCCTCCCAGCTGGGGGGCGCGAGGAAGACGAACCGAGCCTCGGGCATGGCGGCACGCACCTGCCTCGCTCCCGCGAGGTCGATCTCGAGCAGGGCAGGCCGACCGGCCGCGAGGCGCTCGAGAACGGGACCCCGCGGGGTGCCGTAGCTGTTGCGGCCGTGCACGACGGCCCACTCGAGGAGCTCGCCCTCGGCGACCATGCGCGCGAAGGCCTCAGGCCCGACGAAGTGGTAGTGCACGCCGTCGACCTCGCCCGGGCGGGGCGTCCGTGTCGTGGCCGACACCGACAGCCACACCTCGGGGTACCGCGCACGGATGTCCGCCGAGACGGTCCCCTTGCCGACGGCTGTCGGTCCGGCGAGGACCGTGAGCCGCGCGGGCCCGTCCTCCTCGGCCAGCAGACCCCGCTCGGGGACCGTCAAGTCGTTCTCTGCGATGTGTCGTGGCACGTGTCGTGGTCAGCCGAACCGCTCGACCAGGGCCTGCGCCTGGTGCGGACCCAGGCCACGGAGCCGACGGGTCTCGGAGATGCCGATCTCGGCCATGATCGCGCGGGCCTTGATCTTGCCGACGCCCGGCAGGGACTCGAGCAGGGCGGAGACCTTGAGCTTGCCGATCACGTCATCGGTGCGGCCCTGCTCGATCACCTCGGCGAGGGAGCCCTGGGAGTACTTGAGGCGGTTCTTCACCTCAGCTCGTGCCTGACGGGCGGCAGCAGCCTTCTCGAGGGCTGCGGCACGCTGCTCGGGGGTCAGCGGGGGTAGGGCCACGCGGGGTCACCTTCTTCGCAGAGGGGCATGGCGGTCGGGGTCGAACCTAGCGACCTGAGGCGGTCGTCGGCAACGCGAGATCCTCGGACGCCGCAGGTCAGCGCACCGCGACGGCCACCTCGTCGGCCGCGCGGCGCGCTGCGTCGAGGAGGTGACGTGGGTCGGGCCCGGCGCCCAGCACCGCTCGCGAGGTCGAGGCGAGGACGCCGTGGCGAGCCGCTCCGAAGACCTGGGCGATCTCTGCCGCCCCGGCGCCCTGGGCACCCACCCCCGGGGCGAGCAGCGGGCCGCGCACCTGCTCGAGGTCCATCTCGAGCCGGTCGGCGGCACTCCCGACGGTCGCGCCCACCACGAGCCCGACCGACCCGAGGGCCGCGCCCGTGCGCGCCGTCTCAGCGGCGTTGAGCTCGGCTGCGGCGCGCGCGACGGTCCTGGCCACCGCACTGCCCCCGGCGGCGTACCCCGTCGGGAGGACGGCGTGCTGCACCTCGGCCCCCTCGGGGTTCGAGGTGAGCGCCAGGACGAACAGACCGCGACCGGTCCGGGCCGCGACCTCGACCGCCGGGCCGAGCGAGCCGAACCCGAGGTACGGGCTCACCGTGAGCGCGTCGCAGGCCAGGGGCGCCCCCTCGGCCAGGTACGCATCGGCGTACCCGGCCATGGTCGAACCGATGTCGCCGCGCTTGGCGTCGAGCACCACCTGGGTCGTCCCGGCTCCACGCGCAGCCGCGAGGACCTCCTCGAGCACCGCGATGCCCGCGGACCCGTGGCGCTCGAAGAAGGCCGACTGCGGCTTGAGCGCTGCCACCCGGCCCGCCAGGGCCTCGACCACGGTCATCGCGAAGGACCTGAGCCCGGTCGCGTCGTCGGGCAGCCCCCAGGCCGCGAGGAGACCGGGATGCGGGTCGATGCCCACGCACAGCGGTCCGTGCTCGGCCATGGCCCGGCCGATCCGCTGACCGAAGGTCGTGGTCGGCGTGCCGTCCGCGGTCGACGACGGGTCGGTGGTCACGGCGTGACGCCGCCCAGGCTCTGCGCCGCGGGGCGTAGCTCGAGGACGTGGTCCTGCAGGCTCCGGACGCCGAAGGGCCCCTGCCGCAACGACTCGATGCCCTGGACCGCGGCGGCCAGCTGCTGCACCGTGGTGACGATCGCCTTGTCGGCCGAGACGGTCGCCGTGCGGATCTCGTACCCGTCGGCCCTGGCCCCCTGCCCCGAGGGGGTGTTGACGACCATGTCGACCTCCCCCGCGACGATCAGGTCGACGATGGTCGGCTCGCCGTCGGGCCCCTGGCCCGAGGAGAACTTGCGCACCACCCGGGAGCTGATCCCGTTGCGACGCAGCACGGCAGCGGTCCCCGCGGTCGCGAGGATCTCGAAGCCGAGCTCGCTCAACCTCTTGACGGGGAAGGTGATGGCTCGCTTGTCCCGGTCGGCCACCGAGATGAACACGCGGCCGCTGGTCGGCAGCCCGCCGAAGGCCGCAGCCTGGGACTTGGCGAACGCGCTCGGGAAGTCCACGTCGAAGCCCATGACCTCGCCGGTCGAACGCATCTCGGGCCCGAGGACGGTGTCGACCACGGCCCCCGAGGCGGTGCGGAACCGCTTGAAGGGCAGCACGGCCTCCTTCACGGCGATCGGTGCGTCGAGGCTCAGCGTGCCGCCGTCCCCGGTGGGGGGCAGCACGCCCTCCTGGCGCAGCTCGGCGACGGTGCGTCCGGCCATCACCAGAGCAGCCGCCTTGGCGAGCGGCACGCCTGTGGCCTTGGACACGAAGGGCACGGTCCTCGAGGCCCGCGGGTTGGCCTCGAGGACGTAGAGCACGTCGCTGACCAGGGCGAACTGCACGTTGAGCAGACCTCGGACACCCACCCCACGGGCGATCGCCTCGGTCGAGACACGGATCCGGTCGAGCTCGGCGGTCGAGACCGTCACCGGGGGCAGCACGCAGGCCGAGTCCCCCGAGTGGATGCCGGCCTCCTCGATGTGCTCCATGACCCCACCGAGGTACAGGTCGGTGCCGTCGTAGAGGGCGTCCACGTCGAGCTCGATCGCGTCGTCGAGGAAGCGGTCGATGAGCAGCGGCGGGATCTCGTTGTTGGGTCCGGTGGCCGCCGCGCCCAGCAGGGCGCGCTCGACGTACTCGGTGAGCTGCTCGTCCGAGTACACGATCTCCATCCCGCGCCCGCCCAGCACGTAGGACGGACGGACCAGGACGGGGTAGCCGATGTGCCTGGCCACGGTGGTGGCCTCGGCCAGGGTGCGGGCGGTGCCGAAGGCAGGGGCCGGCAGACCAGCCTCGCCGAGCACCCGGCCGAAGGCGCCACGGTCCTCGGCCGCGTCGATCGCGGCGGGCGGGGTGCCCAGGATCGGCAGCCCGGCCGCCTCGAGCCGCTCGGCCAGGGCCAGCGGGGTCTGCCCACCGAGCTGCACGATGATGCCCGCGACCGGTCCGACTGCGAGCTCGGCCTGGTAGACCTCGAGGACGTCCTCGAAGGTCAGCGGCTCGAAGTAGAGCCGGTCGGAGGTGTCGTAGTCGGTCGAGACGGTCTCGGGGTTGCAGTTGATCATGACGGTCTCGTACTCGCCCTTAAGGGCCAGGGCTGCGTGCACGCAGGAGTAGTCGAACTCGATGCCCTGACCGATGCGGTTGGGCCCCGAGCCGAGGATGAGGATCGCGGGGCGCTCGCGCGGCTGGACCTCGGTCTCGTCGTCGTAGGAGGAGTAGTGGTACGGCGTCCGGGCCGCGAACTCGGCCGCGCAGGTGTCGACCGTCTTGTAGACGGGGCGCAGGCCGAGGGCGTGACGCACCTGCCGTACGGTCTCCTCGCCCAGGCCGCGCAGGGAGGCGATCTGCGGGTCGGACAGCCCGTGGCGCTTGGCCCGCCGCAGCAGGTCCGCACCGAGCTCGGGGGCCCGGGCGACCTCGTCGGCGATCTGGTTGATGAGCGCGACCTGGTCGAGGAACCACGGGTCGATCCCCGTGACCCGGGCGACGTCCTCGACGCTCGCGCCACCCTCGTGGCCGGCCGAGCGCAACGCCTGCTGCACGTCGATCAGGCGGTGCTCGGTGGGCACCGCCGTGGAGGCCAGGAGGGCAGCGAGCTCCTCCCCCGCGGGTACCGGGCCCTGCCAGTGGAAGGTCGAGCCGGCGCGGTCGATCGAGCGCATGGCCTTGCCCAGGGCTTCGGCGAAGTTGCGCCCCATCGCCATGGCCTCACCGACGGACTTCATCGTGGTGGTCAGGCGCGGGTCGGCCGACGGGAACTTCTCGAAGGCGAAGCGCGGGATCTTGACCACCACGTAGTCGAGGGACGGCTCGAAGGATGCCGGGGTCGAGCCGGTGATGTCGTTCGGGATCTCGTCGAGGGTGTAACCCACCGCGAGCCGCGCGGCGATCTTGGCGATCGGGAAGCCGGTCGCCTTGGAGGCCAGGGCGCTGGACCGGGACACGCGCGGGTTCATCTCGATGACGACCACGCGGCCTGTCGCGGGGTCGACCGCGTACTGGATGTTGCAGCCGCCGGTGTCCACGCCGACCTCACGGATGACCGCGATGCCGATGTTGCGCAGGTGCTGGTACTCGCGGTCGGTCAGGGTCAGGGCCGGGGCCACGGTCACCGAGTCACCGGTGTGCACGCCCACGGGGTCGACGTTCTCGATCGAGCAGACCACGACCACGTTGTCCGCGTGGTCGCGCATGAGCTCGAGCTCGTACTCCTTCCACCCGAGGATGGACTCCTCGAGCAGCACCTCGGTGGTGGGCGAGTAGTGCAGCCCGGCACCGGCGATCTGACGGAGCTCGGCCTCGTCGTAGGCGATGCCCGAGCCCAGGCCGCCCATGGTGAAGGAGGGCCGCACGACGACGGGGTAGCCGAGGTCCTCGGCGGCGGCGAGCACCTCGTCCATGGTGTGCGTGATGTGGCTGCGCGCGCTCTCGGCCCCGCAGCGCTCGACGACCTCCTTGAAGGCCTGGCGGTCCTCGGCGAGGTGGATCGAGGCCGTGTTCACGCCGATCATCTCGACGCCGTAGCGCTCGAGAACCCCGGCCTCGTCGAGGGCGATCGCGGCATTGAGGGCGGTCTGCCCACCGAGGGTCGCCAGGATCGCGTCGGGGCGCTCCTTGGCGATGATCGCCTCGACCACCTCGGGGGTGATCGGCTCGATGTAGGTGGCGTCGGCGAACTCCGGGTCGGTCATGATCGTGGCCGGGTTGGAGTTGACCAGGATCACGCGGATCCCCTCCGCACGCAGCACGCGGCAGGCCTGGGTGCCCGAGTAGTCGAACTCCGCGGCCTGGCCGATGACGATCGGTCCCGAGCCGATGACCAGGACGCTCGAGATGTCGGTGCGACGAGGCATCAGTGGTTCTCCTCGGTGGTGGTGCTGGTGGCCATGAGCTCGACGAAGCGGTCGAAGAGGTAGCCGGCGTCGTGCGGGCCGGCGGCGGCCTCGGGGTGGTACTGGACGGAGAAGGCCGGTCGGTCGAGGCACTCGAGGCCCTCGACCACCTGGTCGTTGAGGGCCACGTGGGACACGACGACGCGGCCGTACCGTCCGTCGTCGTGCGGGGCGGTGGACTCCTCCTCGATCGGGGCGTCGACCGCGAAGCCGTGGTTGTGGGCGGTGATCTCGACCTTGCGCGTCCGCCGGTCCAGGACCGGCTGGTTGACCCCGCGGTGGCCGTAGGTGAGCTTGTACGTGCCGAAGCCCAGGGCGCGCCCCAGGAGCTGGTTGCCGTAGCAGATGCCGAAGAAGGGGATCCGGCGGTCGAGGACGTCGCGGAGCAGCTCGATCTCGTGGACGGCGGCCGAGGGGTCCCCCGGACCGTTGGAGAAGAAGACGCCGTCGGGCTCGAGGGCGAGCACCTGCTCGGTGGTCGCGGTCGCGGGCAGCACGTGGGTCCGTACCCCTCGCTCGGCGAGGCGCTGCGGGGTCATCGACTTGATCCCGAGGTCCAGGGCGACGACGGTCGCGACAGGCTCGGCCCCGCTCGCGGGCCCACGGACGGGCTCGACCGTGTAAGGCTCGGCGATGGTCACCTCGCCGGCGAGGTCCGCCCCCGACATCGCCGGGGCCGAGCTGACCTCGTCGAGCAGGTCCTGCTCGGCACGCCGACGGCCCGAGGCGTCCAGGAGGGCCGGACCGGAGAAGATGCCTGCCCGCATGACCCCCCGCTCACGCAGGTGGCGGGTCAGGGCTCGGGTGTCGATGTCGCTGATGCCCACGACCCCCTCGTCGGCGAGACCCTCGGCGAGGGTCCGCGTCGAGCGCCAGCTCGAGGGCCGGATCGCGGGATCGCGCACCACGTAGCCGGCGACCCAGATGCGGGTCGACTCGGGGTCCTCCTCGTTCACGCCCGTGTTCCCGATGTGGGGGGCCGTCATGACGACGATCTGGCGGTGGTACGAGGGGTCGGTGAGCGTCTCCTGGTAGCCGGTCATGCCGGTGTTGAAGACGATCTCACCGACCGTCGAGCCCTGGGCCCCGAAGGCGAGGCCGGTGAAGGTCCGGCCGTCTTCGAGGACCAGGACGGCGGTCTGGTCGGTCATGGCTGCTCCTCGGTCGAGGCGACGGGGGTCGTGGGGGTGCCGACGGTAGGCACCAGGGAGGTGAGGGCTGCGGTGAGCGCCTCGCGGTCGGCCCGACGTCGGGTTCGCAGCCCGGTGTCGAGCAGGGCGGGCCCGCGGTCGGCCGTGCCGGGCACCTCCCAGGTGAGGACCACGAGGCCCTCCCCGCCGACGTACTTGCCGGCGATGCCCGGGGCCCGCCCCACGCCATGGACCTGCGAGGCCGGGACGAAGACGTCCGTGGCCCCACGGCGGGCGAGGAGCACCCCGGCCTCGTGCACGCTCACGGTCGCGGCGGCGCGGACCCCGAGGTCGTGGGCGACCACGCGGTCGAGCCAGTCCCCCGCCATCGTGCTCGAGACGTAGATGACCTCGATCGGGGGGCACCGCAGGGCTCCCCGATCGGCCTCGGTGGGGATGAGAGGGGGCGCGGGCACGGCGGCGCCGGTGCGCGCCTCACGCCGACGCCATCCCCACCTCATGGCGAGCAGGATCCCGACGAAGAGGACGGCGAGGACCGCGATCGAGGACTGGGTGGTGGTCACGGCAGGACCTCCCCGTCCCGGACGGGCTCGACCGCGCGACCGTCGAGCACCGTAGGACGGCCCCGCAGGAAGGTCGCGCGGACCTGGCCGACGAGCTCGCGGCCGCCGTAGGGGGTGTTCGCGCTTGCGCTCGCGAGACCTGCCGGGTCCACGGTCCACCGGGCCTCGGGGTCCACGAGGGTCAGGTTGGCGGGCTCGCCGACCTCGAGCGGTCGCCCGTGGGCCTGCTCGCCCTGGTCGATCCGTCCGATCCTGGCCGGGGCGCTCGAGAGCACCCGGGCGACGTCGGCCCAGTCCATGCGTCCCTCGGCGACCATGACGCTCGTGACGATCGCCAGCGCCGTCTCGAGGCCGGTCATGCCGAAGGCGGCGGCCGCCCACTCGCAGTCCTTATCCTCGCGGGTGTGCGGGGCGTGGTCGGTCGCGACGATGTCGATGGTCCCGTCGGCGAGCCCGGCCCGGACCGCCTCGACGTCGGCGTCCGTGCGCAGCGGCGGGTTGACCTTGTAGAGCGGGTCGTAGGTGCGTGCCAGCTCGTCGGTCAGCAGCAGGTGGTGCGGGGTGACCTCGGCCGTGACGGGGATCCCCCGGGCCTTGGCCCAGCGGATGATCTCGACCGAACCGGCCGTGGACAGGTGGCACACGTGCAGGCGGGAGCCGACGTGCTCGGCGAGGAGCACGTCGCGGGCGATGATCGCCTCCTCGGCCACCGCCGGCCAGCCTGCGAGTCCGACCTCGGCCGAGACGACTCCCTCGTGCATCTGGGCGCCCTGGGTGAGCCGAGGCTCCTGGGCGTGCTGGGCGACGACGCCGTCGAAAGCCTTGACGTACTCGAGGGCGCGGCGCATGAGCACCGGGTCGTCGACGCAGTGGCCGTCGTCGGAGAAGACGCGGACGCGGGCCGCGGAGTGCGCCATGGCCCCGAGCTCGGCGAGATGGGTGCCGGCCAGGCCGACGCTCACCGCCCCGACGGGGTGCACGTCGACCCACCCTGCGTCCCGGCCGAGCCGCCAGACCTGCTCGACGACCCCGGCCGTGTCGGCCACGGGCGAGGTGTTGGCCATCGCGTGCACAGCCGTGAACCCGCCCAGGGCGGCGGCGCGGGTGCCCGAGGCGACGGTCTCGGCGTCCTCCCGGCCCGGCTCACGCAGATGGGTGTGCAGGTCGACCAGGCCGGGCAGGGCCACGAGCCCCGCGGCCTCGACCACCTCGGCGGAGGCAGCCCGGTCGTCCTCGGCGGCCGCGGCACCGAGGGCCAGGACCCGGCCCTCCCCGAGGAGGATGTCGGTCGGGGCGCCGCCCAGGGGGCGAGCACCACGCAGCAGGTACGTCGTCATGCGAGCGTCTCCCTCTCCTGGGCGAGCAGCAGGTACAGCACGGCCATCCGGACCGCGACCCCGTTGGCGACCTGCTCGAGGATCACGGCCCGGGGTGAGTCAGCGGCCTCGGCCGAGATCTCGAGCCCGCGGTTCATGGGGCCCGGGTGCAGCACGATCGCGTGGTCGGGCAGCATCCGCAGCCGTCGGGAGTCCAGGCCGAAGGACCGGGTGTACTCGAGCGGACTGGGGAAGAACCCCGTGGCGCCCGTGCGGTCACCACCCATCCTCTCCCGCTGGACCCGGAGCATCATGATCGCGTCCGGCTGCTGGTCGGCCAGCACGGCGTCGAGGTGGTACGAGATCGAGCACGGCCAGGCCTCGGCGCCCACGGGCACCAGGGTCGGGGGTGAGACGAGGGTCACCTCAGCACCGAGCGTGTGCAGCAGCTGGACGTTCGACCGCGCGACCCGGGAGTGCAGCACGTCCCCGACGATCGCGACCCGCAGGCCGGCGAGGTCGTTCCCGACGCCGTCGGGGTTGGCCGTCGTCCCGGTCAGGTGCCGACGGATCGTGTAGGCGTCGAGCAGGGCCTGCGTGGGGTGCTGGTGGGTCCCGTCCCCCGCGTTGACCACCGAGGTGCCGACCCAGCCCGAGTGGGCCAGCCGGTGCGGGGCGCCCGAGGCGGGGTGGCGGATGACCACGGCGTCGGCCCCCATGGCCTGGAGGGTCTGGGCGGTGTCCTTGAGGGACTCGCCCTTGGAGACGCTCGAACCCTTGGCGGCGAAGTTGATGACGTCGGCCGAGAGCCGCTTGGCCGCCGTCTCGAAGGAGATGCGCGTGCGGGTCGAGTCCTCGAAGAAGAGGTTGACCACGGTGCGTCCGCGCAGGGTCGGCAGCTTCTTGATCTCGCGGGCCTGGGTCGCCGCCATCTGCGCGGCCGCGTCGAGGACCTCGATGGCCGTCGTGCGGTCCAGGTCCGCAGCGCTGAGCAGGTGCCTCATCGCGCTCCCCCGTCGATCCGCACCGAGTCGACGCCGTCGGTCTCGACCAGTCGGACCCGCACCTTCTCGGCGAGGGAGGTGGGCAGGTTCTTGCCGACGTAGTCAGCGCGGATCGGCAGCTCGCGGTGGCCCCGATCCACCAGGACGGCGAGCTGGACGGCGCGGGGACGGCCGAGGTCGTTGAGGGCGTCGAGGGCGGCCCGGATGGTGCGCCCCGAGAAGAGCACGTCGTCCACGAGCACGACGACGCGGTCGTCGATGCCCGCCGCGGGCAGGTCCGTGGCCCCGAGTGCGCGGGTCGGGTGCTTGTGCAGGTCGTCGCGGTACATGGTGACGTCGAGGGAGCCGGCCACCGCGGTGGGGTCCAGACCGGGCTCGACCTCGGCGAGGCGAGCCGCGAGCCGCTGCGCGAGCGGCAGGCCCCGGGTCGGGATGCCCAGGAGGACGAGGTCGGCGGCGCCCTTGTTGCGCTCGAGGACCTCGTGGGCGATGCGGGTCAGGGCCCGGGCGATCTCGGGCTGGCCGAGGACCTCGGCGCCCGCCGCCTCGCCACCGGAGCCACCGACGGGCTCAGCAGGAGGGACGGCATCGGGCAGAGCAGGGCCAGAGGACATCTGGCGACCTCCTTCCCCGCCTCACAGGACGGGTCGTTAAAGGATGTCTGACGCCGTGAACACTAACGCACGCGCCCCGGTACGACCGCCCAGGCCGGAGACCACCAGGCCCTAACGCGCAGCCCTCATGCCTCCCGAGGCGTCGCCGGAGGGCTCAAGGGCGCGCCGATGTCCCGATTGCGCCGTTCTGGCACGATACTTCCCTTGTGCCTCCTCTCGCCCCACCGACCCTGACGATCATCCAGTGCGTCGTCGCGGGCCTCATCGCGGGCCTGTGCATGCTCCACCTGGGCTGGTGGCGGGGCGAGCTCCGACGGTCCGGGGCGGGCTGGACCTTGGTGTGGACCGCGGCGCTCGCGGTGCTGTGCCTGGCGAGCGGTCTCACCGGGGTGGTCACCCCCGGCACCGGCACCGAGGCCCTGCTGCTGGTGCGGTTCTGCGCCTTCGCCGCTGCGGTGGTGCTCGCCCTGCCCGCGATCCGCGCCCTGACCGACGGGCCAGGGGTCCGCAGCCTCGCCCTGGGCACCCTCGCCTGGTACGGCACCGCCGTGGTGCTCTGGTCGACCACGGACCTCGTCTACACCCACACGATGCTCGACGGGGTGCCCGCGTACGGCCCGTTCGCCCCTGCCGTGGAGCTGCTGCCCGTGGCCGTCGTCGGGGTGTACGTCGCGGTGGCGGTGCGCTCCCAGCCGATGACCCTCGTCGGCGCGGTCGTGACGATCGCCGGGTTCACCTCGGCCCTGATGCTGCTGGCCTCTTCCCTCCGTCCCACGAGCCCCACGACCGAGCTGCTCGCCGGGCTCTGGGTGCTCCCCCTGGTCGGCGGGCTCCAGGTGCTCGCCACGACGCGCATCGCGGCGGTGCGTCGCGAGGCGATCCGGCACGCGACCCGACGGGACGCCCTCGCCCGGGTCGCGAACGCGGCGTGGTACCTGCGCAGCCCCGAGGCGATCCTCGAGCGGGCCAGGGACGAGTGCCGCGTGGTCCTCGAGGACCCGACGATCGAGGGCACCCTGCGCCCCCTGGCCCGCGAACGCTTCGTCGCCGAGTTCGGGCCGGCCGACGGCCACGAGCAGGACGCGGACGCGCGCGCCTTCCAGCGCGACCTGGCGCGGGTGGTCTCCGGTGCTGCCGAGCGGATCAGCCTGACCGACCGGCTGAGCCACGCGGCGTTCACCGACTCCCTCAGCGGGCTGCACAACCGCCCCGCGCTGGACCGCCGGCTCGCCCAGGCCCTCGAACGGGCCAACGTCGAACGGTCCCGTGTCACCCTCCTGTTCTGCGACGTGGAGGGCCTGCGCAGGGTCAACCACCGGCGAGGCCGGCGCGGCGGCGACGACGTGCTGGTCTACGCCGCCGCGCACCTGGAGGCCGTGGCCGGGCAGCTCGGGTACGTCGCACGGCACGGCGGGGACGAGTTCGTCGTCCTGGTCGAGCGCGCCGGCTCCGACGCGGACCTGCGCACCCTCGCGCACCGGCTGCGCGACGGCTTCAGCCCCCCGGGGTCCGACGTCCTGGGCCCACGCCTCGCCGTCGGGGTCGCCACCTGGCAGCCCGGGGACCTCGTCGACCCGGACGCCCTCCTGCGCGACGCGGACCTGGCGATGCTCGAGGCCAAGCGGTCCCACGCGGGAGTCGCCCTCTACGACGCCGATCTGCGCACCAAGGTCGCAGCCCAGCTCCAGCTGCGCCGTGAGCTCGAGCAGGGGCTCGGTGAGCGGGAGATCATCGGGTACTTCCAGCCGCTGAGCGACGCGGTGACTCTGGAGGTCACGAGCCTCGAGGTGCTCGCGCGGTGGTGCCGGAAGGGCACGGTGCTCCCGCCCGCCGAGTGGTTGCCCTTCGCCGAGGAGAGCGGCCTGATCGTCGAGGTCGGGCGACAGGTCTTCCGGGCGGCCCGGGAGGGCATGGAGCGCTTCGACCTGCCCGTCGCGGTCAACGTGGCGGCCCGCCAGCTCGACGAGCCGGACTTCGTCACCCACGTCGAGGAGTCCTGGGGCACCGACGCGTGGGACCGGCTCACGATCGAGGTGACCGAGAGCGCCCTGCTGTACGACGCCGAGCACGTGCGGGGCTCGCTCGAGGCCCTGGCCGAGCGCGGGGTGCGGATCGCGATCGACGACTTCGGGACCGGCTACAACTCCCTGTCCCGTCTCGGCGAGCTACCGCTGCACGTGCTCAAGATCGACCGGACCTTCGTGCAGGAGGTCCGCAGCCCCGAGGGGGCCGCCGTGCTGAGAGCCATCATCGCCCTGGCCGAGGCGCACGGGCTCGACGTGGTCGCCGAGGGGGTCGAGCACGCCGACGAGCTCACGGCGCTGGTCGAGATGGGGGTGCGCACCGTGCAGGGCAACATGCTCGGGGCGGCGCGGGCGGGGCTGCCCATCCGCGGTGCCCGCGCGGAGTCCGCCCGCACCTCACCGGCCGCGGTGCACCTCGCGGCCGTCCACCGGGTGCGGCCCTCGACGACGGTCTGAGCTCGATGTGCTGAGGCCAGGTGCGCTCAGGCCAGGTCTGCTCAGGCCAGGTGCGCTCAGGCGAGCAGCGTGGGCTTGAGGTCCACGAGTCGACCGAGCAACCCGTTGATGTAGGTGGGTGACTCGTCGGTCGACAGCGACCGGGCGAGCTCGACGGCCTCGTCGACCGCGACGGCGTCGGGGACCTCGTCGTTGAAGAGGACCTCCCACGCGCCGATGCGCAGGACCGCGCGGTCCACCGCTGGCATGCGCTCGAGGGTCCAGCCGTGGGCGTAGGTCGAGAGGTACTCGTCGATGCGCGACTGCTCTGCCAGGACCCCCTCGACCAGGTCGACCGAGTACTGGGGCAGGGAGGCCTCGGTGCCGGGCTGGGCGATGCGAGCCGCGAGGATCTCGATCGGGGCGGCCCCGCGCTGGTCGGCCTCGAACAGCACGTCGACCGCGCGCTTGCGCGCCTTGCTGCGGGCGCTCACCTCAGTCGTTCACACGGCCGAGGTACGACCCGTCGCGGGTGTCGACCTTGACGCGCGTCCCGCCCTCGACGAACAGCGGGACCTGGATCTCGGCGCCGGTCTCGACGGTCGCGGGCTTGGTCCCGCCGGTCGAGCGGTCGCCCTGGAGGCCCGGCTCGGTGTAGGTGATCTCGAGGACCACCGAGGGGGGCAGCTCGACGTACAGCGGCGTGCCGTCGTGGGTCGCGACCATGGCCTGCTGGCTCTCGAGGAGGTAGCTGGCGGCGTCGCCCACCGTGGCCTCGGAGACGTTGATCTGGTCGTAGGTCGAGACGTCCATGAAGACGTAGTCGGCGCCGTCCTTGTACAGGTACTGCATGTCGCGCTTGTCGACGTTGGCCGTCTCGACCTTGGTGCCGGCGTTGAAGGTCTTGTCGACGACCTTGCCCGACAGGACGTTCTTCAGCTTGGTCCGCACGAACGCGCCGCCCTTGCCGGGCTTGACGTGCTGGAACTCCACGACGGTCCAGAGCTGCCCGTCCAGGTTGAGGACGGTGCCGTTCTTCAGGTCATTGGTCGTGGCCACAGTGGATCTTCCTGTCGAGTTCTGAGGGGCGAGCCTCGCGTCGCACCCGGGGCGCCCGGTCGGTGGACGCGCAGGTCGGTGAACAGGCGGGTCTGCTGACCAGCCCTGTCCGTGGACCGGCGGCCCCGGGTCATGGCTCCGGCGGGCCCGCGCGGGCGGACCGCCGTCCAGTGTAGCCGTCCGGGCACCCCGGCCCGCGCGGGCTGCTGCCGTCGCGTTCAGCCGGTGACGAGAAGGCGGGCGACCGCGCCGACGGCCACGGCCCACAGCATCGAGGCGAGGGTCCCGATGACGAAGCGCTCGGAGGTCTCGGGGTGCTGCCGGATCTCGGGGTAGCGTCCCAGGCCCTTGACGGCGATGACGAAGGCGATCCCGGCGGGGTACCCGGCGACGAGGCAGGCGGTCACCGCGAGCCGCTCGAGCACGCCGATCCAGGTGCCCCCGCGCAGGGTCGAGGGGCTCGCGGGGTGAGGGCCTGGGTCCGGGGTCTGCTCGGCGGCGGGTGCGAGATCGGGTTCCGTCGTGGGCTCGGCGGGTGCCAGCAGTCCCTCCTCAGGCAGCCCCTCCTCAGGCAGGCCCTCCTCAGGCGGCTCCGGCTCGCCGCCCTGCCGCGCCTCCGGGCCGAGGGCCTGCGTGGTCGGCTCCTGGCGGGCGTCGTGCGACCTGGCCGCGACGCGAAGCACCGCAGCGGTCAGGGGCCAGCCGCCGAGGGCGCTGAGGGCCAGCGCGACCAGGACCACCAGGACCACGAGGGCGTCGTTCATGCGTCTCCTTCGGCGAGCAGCCGTGCGGCGGCGGGTCGGACCGCGAGCTCCTCGGCCCACAGCGCGGTACGCAGGCGCTGGCTGACGGCCTGCTGGGTGATGCCGAGGCGTTCGGCGACGGCGTCCTGGGTCGCGTCACCGAGCGCGGCGAGGGTGTCGATGACGGCCCAGCCCTGCTCGGTGCGCCGCGCCATGATCGCACCGACGAGGGTCAGCACCGCCTCGCAGTCCGCCCCGGCCGGCGCGTGGGTGGCCTCGACCGCGATCGGGACGGGGCGGGTCCGGCTCTTGGCCCGCTCGACCGCCTCGCGGGCCAGCACGAAGGCGGGGCCCGAGCCTGCGCGCGCCGCCGCCGGCAGGGGCTCGTCGACAGCTCCGGCCCCGAGACCCACGGTCCACTCCCCCAGGCGCAGCACCTCGAGGGCGGTCTCGACGGCGAGGCGCGGGTCGTCGAGCACGGCCTGGACCTCGTCGCCCACGGTCCGTTCGAAGGGACGCACCACGCCGGGAGCGTCACGCACGACGCGGTCCTCGAGATGCCCGAGCAGCCGATCCACGCGGTCCCCCACGCGTCGACTGCCTTGCTGGTCGATCGTCAGGACGAACATGGAACAAGACTAGAGGCTTGTCTGGGGAGAAACAAGCCCTAAGCGTTGTGCGCGAGACGTCCTGCGACGGCTCCGAGAGCCAGCCGGTAGGAGTCGAGGCCGAACCCGGCGACGGTCCCGGTCGAGACGGCGGCGACGACGCTGGTGTGCCGGAACTCCTCGCGGGCGGCGGGGTTGGAGAGGTGGACCTCGACGAGCAGCAGGCCCGAGGTGGTGACCTGGGCGGCGGCGTCCCGCAGGGCGTAGGAGTAGTGCGTGAAGGCCGCGGGGTTGAGGACCACGTGAGCCCGGGAGTCGACGGCCTCGTGGAGCCAGCCGACGATCTCGGACTCGTCGTCGGTCTGGCGCGTCTCGGCCTCGAGGCCGAGCTCGCGGGACCATCCGTCGACGGCCGCGGCGAGGTCGGCGAGGGTCGCGGAGCCGTAGACCTCGGGCTCGCGGACGCCGAGCCGCCCGAGGTTGGGTCCGTTGAGGACGAGCACGCGAGTCATGGCGCGAGCCTAGAGCAGCACGGGCGGGCCCCGGTCGGCGTGACCGGACCTAGAGCATCACGGCCGTACCGCCGGCCTCACGGCTGACCTCGGCGTAGGCCGCGGCGAGCAGGGACGGGTCGGGGCCCTCGAGCCGGCTGGGGCGGGCGACGTCGTCCAGGACGACGAAGCGCAGCAGGTCCCCGCGGGTCTTCTTGTCGCGGCGCATCGCGCTCTGGAGCTGCTCCCAGCGGTCCCCGCGGTAGGTGGTGGGCAGACCGACGGCGGTGAGGATCGCGCGGTGCCGGTCGACGACCTCGTCGGACAGGCGTCCCGCGAGCCGGGCGAGCTCGGCGACGTAGACCATGCCGACGGCGACCGCGGCCCCGTGCCGCCACTGGTAGCGCTCGACGAGCTCGATGGCGTGACCGAAGGTGTGCCCGTAGTTGAGGATCTCGCGCAGGCCGGACTCGCGCAGGTCCTGCCCGACGACGTCGGCCTTGACCTGGACCGCACGTTCGATGAGCTCGCGGAGCACGGGGCGCACCTCCTCGGAGAGCTCGGGGGCGGTCAGGGCGGCGGCGTGCTCCTCGACGAGCTCGAGGATCTGTGGGTCCGCGATGAACCCGCACTTGATGACCTCGGCGAGGCCGGCGGTGCGGTCGTGCACGGGCAGGGAGTCCAGGCTCGCGAGGTCGCACAGCACACCGGCAGGCGGGTGGAAGGCCCCGACGAGGTTCTTGCCCTCGGCGGTGTTGATGCCGGTCTTGCCCCCGACGGCGGCGTCGACCATCGCGAGCAGCGTGGTCGGCACGTGGATGACGCGGATCCCGCGGAGCCAGGTCGCGGCGACGAAACCCGCGAGGTCGGTGGTCGCTCCCCCGCCGAGCCCGACGACGGCGTCGCTGCGGGTGAAGTCCGCCTGGCCCAGCACCTGCCAGCAGAAGGCGGCGACCTGGGCGTGCTTGGCCTCCTCGGCCTCGGGGATCTCCGCGAGGAAGGCCTCATACCCCTGGGCCACGAGGTCCTCGCGCACCGCCTCGGCCGAGGTGGCCAGGGCTCCGGGGTGGATGACCAGGACGCGCTGCACGCCGGGGCCGAGCAGCCGCGGCAGCTCGCCGAGCAGGCGGTCCCCCACGACGACGTCGTAGGGGGCGTCCCCGGAGACGGTCACCACGGTGGGGGCGTCGGCGGGGGGCGTGGTCGGGCTGTCGGTCATGCGATCTCCTCGCGGATGCGCTGGGCGACGTCACCGGGGCGCATCCCGTCGGTCACCACGCGGAGGTTGGCGACGCGCTCGTAGATGGGGCGGCGGGCCTCCATGAGGGCCTGCCACTGGGCGCGCGGGTTGCCCAGCAGGAGGGGGCGCGCGGTGTTGAAGCCGACCCGCGGGGCGGCGTGGGCGAGGCTCACGTCGAGGAAGACGACGAGCCCGCCGGCCTCGCGGTACTCGACCAGCCCCTGCTCGGCGCGCGGGTCGAGCACCGCGCCGCCGCCGAGGGCGAGGACGCCGTCGTGCTCGCGCAGGGCGGTCAGGACGGCGTCGAGCTCGAGCTCGCGGAAGTGGGGCTCGCCCTCGTCGACGAAGATCTCGCGGATGGGCTTGCCGGCGCGCTGCTCGACGTCGTTGTCGGTGTCCCGGCCGTGCACGCCGAGGGTCAGGGCCAGGGCGCGGGCGACGGTCGACTTGCCCGAGCCGGGCGGGCCGATGAGGACGGCGCGGGGACGCAGCGTCGGGGTCGCCCCCTCCAGGCCGTCCCCGTGGGGGGCGCTCATCGCTGCAGCTCGGGGATCGCGTCGAGGTAGGCCTGGTGGTTGCGGGCGACCTCGGCGACGCTGTCCCCGCCGAACTTCTCGATCACTGCCTCGGCGAGGACCAGGGCGACCATCGCCTCGGCGACGACGGCCGCGGGGGGCACCGCGCACACGTCCGAGCGCTGGTGGATGGCCTGGGCGGTCTCCCCCGTGCTGACGTCGACGGTGCCCAGCGCGCGCGGCACGGTCGAGATGGGCTTCATCGCGGCCCTGACCCGGAGCACCTCGCCGTTCGACATGCCGCCCTCGACGCCGCCCGCGCGGTTGGTGCGGCGTCGGATGAGGCCGGTCTCGGGGTCGCGCTCGATCTCGTCGTGGGCCTGCGAACCACGGCGCTGCGCGGTGCGGAACCCGTCGCCGATCTCGGCCCCCTTGATGGCCTGGATGCCGAGCAGGGCTGCGGCGAGCCGTGCGTCGAGCCGCCGGTCCCAGTGCGTGTAGCTGCCGAGGCCGGTCGGGACGCCGTAGGCGAGCACCTCGACGACGCCGCCCAGGGTGTCGCCGTCCTTCTGGCACTGGTCGATCTCGGCGACCATGGCAGCGGAGGTCTCGGCGTGGAAGCAGCGCACCGGGTCGGCGTCGAGGGCGGCGAGGTCCTCGGGGGTCGGCAGTACGGCGTCCTCAGGGGCGCCGACCGGACCGATGGCCACGACGTGGGAGACCAGGCGCAGGCCGACGGCCTGCTCGAGGAAGCGGGCCGCGACGGTCCCGAGGGCCACCCTGGTCGCGGTCTCCCGCGCCGAGGCTCGCTCGAGCACCGGCCGGGCGTCGGGGAAGCCGAACTTGCGCATGCCGACCAGGTCCGCGTGACCGGGCCGGGGGCGGGTCAGCGGCCGGTTGCGGGCCACCTCGCGCTCGTCGCCCGTGCCCGCGTCGACCAGCAGCCGCTCGGGGTCGACCGGGTCGGCCGACATGACGTCGACCCACTTGGGCCACTCGGTGTTGGCGATCTCGATGGCCATCGGGCCGCCCTGGCTCACGCCGTGCCGCAGGCCAGCCAGCACGCGGACCTCGTCCTGCTCGAACTTCATCCGGGCGCCCCGCCCGTACCCCAGCCGCCGTCGGGCCAGGGCCGCCTGGACGTCGGCGGTCGTGACCTCGACCCCGGCCGGCAGGCCCTCGATGATCCCCACCAGGGCGGGACCGTGGGACTCCCCGGACGTCAACCAGCGCAGCATGGCGTCATCCTCCCACGGGGCCCGGACGCACCTCGGCCCGCGTCCGGGCTGCGGACGCGGGCCGAGGTGCTGCGATGTGCTCGTCGAGCTGGTGCTGGGCTCAGGACCCCGCGACCGGCGCGAACGGGTTGCGGTCGCTCGACGGCAGCTCGGCAGACGGCGACTCCGTCGGCTCTTCACCCTCGACCGGCTCGTCGCTGGGGGTCGCGGCCGCCTGGTCGGTGAGCACGTAGATGTTGCCGTCGATGGTGGCCTCCAGGTCGCCCGCGGCCGTGGCGGGACGACCCCCGGAGGCCTCGGCGGCCTGCTGCGTGGTCGTGTTCAAGGCGGTCACCAGGAGCAGCCGGTCGGTGCCCTCCTGGGCACCCTCGAGGAAGGCTGCGACGTCGGCGTAGGTGCCGACGACGGTGAGGGAGACCGGGATGGCGACGAGGCGGGTGGCCGGCTCGGGCTCGGCGGGTGCGGCCGCCGCGTCGGGGTCGGCGGTGATGTCCTCACCCTCGGGCTCGGTCGTGTCCTCGGTCTCGGCCGGGGCCGTGGCGACGGGCGTGGCCACCGGTACCTCGAGGGTCGCGGCCGGACCAGGGCTGACCCCGACGATGGTCACCTTGTACGTCGTCGCCATCTCCTCGAGCTCACGCAGATACCCGGGGAGGGCCGCGGCGACGGGGATCTGGGCCTGCAGGCCGGCGAGCTCGGCCTTGTAGGTGTCGATCTCGGCGAACTGCTTCTCGAGGGTGGCGAGCTGGAGGCGGAGGGTGTCCTCACGCGCCTGCTCGTCCACGATGTAGTCGCGGGTCTCCTGGGTCTCGGCGAGCTTGGGGGTCACGGCGAGGAACCAGGTCCCGACGAGGATCAGCAGGCTCAGCACCACGGTGCCGATGACCCACGTCCGTGCGGAGGAGGTACTCATGTCAGCTGGTCTCCTCGTCGATGAAGCGCTGGGCGTAGGCGTCCTCGGTGATCTGCACCGTGCCCGACAGCTGGTAGTACACGCCGGACTCGTCGGTGATCTGCGCCGAGGACAACCACGGGTCGGTGAACCCGGGCACCTCGGCGAGCTGCTCGATCCAGTCGGCGGTGTCCGGCAGGGTGAGCGACCGAGCCGTGAACGTGAGGGTCCCGACGTTGGGCGCATGGAGCGGGTCGGTCGGGGCCGTCGGTGGCGTCGTGGGGGTCGCCGCGTTGACGCCGAAGGTGTCGAAGCTGACCCCCGCCGGTGCGGTCGCGGCCACCGCAGCCAGGTACGGGCGCCACAGCACCTCGGTGGACATGCCGAGCTCGCGCGCCTCGGTCGTCTCGGAGAGCTGGCCCAGCACGCGGGGCACCTCGGCGTACTGGGCCTGCTCGGCGAGCAGAGCCTGGTTGGTGTCCTGCAGCTCGGTCAGCTCGTTCTGCGCCTGGGTCGCGGAGAACGAGGCCCAGACGAAGAGCATCCCGGCGACGAGGATCACGATCAGGACGCTGATGCCGAGCCAGGTCTTGACGCGGCCGAGCTGACGCCCGGCCCGCACCTCGGGGGGCAGCAGGTTGACCTGCGGCAGTCCGGGAGCGCCCGGGACGGCTGCGCGGGTGTGCACCGGGGCTGGTGCGGCGGTGGTGGTCACGCGGCAACTCCAAAGGCCAGGCCGACGGGGATCGCCAGCAACGAGCTCGAGGACGGCAGATTCCGCTCGGCGGCACCGGACACCTTGAGCGTCGCGAGCGGGTCGCCGAAGGCCACGGGGAGCCGGCTGGCCGTCGACAGGTACTGCCCGAGACCGGGAAGAAGACCACCGCCTCCGGTCAGCAGCGCGACGTCGATGCCCGCGCCGGGGTTGTTCCCCGCGTAGTACACGAACGTGTTGCGGACCGCCTCGACCAGGGTGCGGGTGACCTCACCGACCGCGGCAGCACCGGCGGAGAGCTCTGGTGCGACGGAGTAGCCGATCCCGATCTCGGTCTTCAGGTGCTCGGCCTCGGGACCGGCGATCTGCATCTGGCCAGCCAGGGCATCAGTGACGTCCTGGCCGCCCGAGGGCAGGGTGCGGGCGAAGCGGGGGATGCCGTGCGCGGAGATGATCACGTTCGTCGTGCGGGCGCCGACGTCGACGAGGGCGACGACCTTCTGGGCGTGCTCGCCCCGCGCCATGGCGCGCAGGAGGGCGAAGGCGTTGAGGTCGACCATCTGAGGGTGCAGGCCCGCGCTCTCGGCGGCCATCACGTTGGATCGCACGGTCTCGCGCGAAGCTGCGACGAGCATGCCCTGGACCGTCCGTCCCGAGGTCCCGACGTACTCACCGACCGGGTAGTAGTCGAGCAGCGCATCCTCGACCGGCATCGGCAGGAGCTCCTGCACGTGGAAGGGCAGCGAGGCGCGCAGCTGGTGCATCGGCAGCCACGGCAGGTCGAGCTCACGCACGATCACGCGGGGGTTGCCCACGCCCAGCACGACGTCGCGGGTGCTGAACTTGGCCCGGCGCCACAGGTCACGCAGGGCCGAGGCCACGGTCTCGGGCTCGGCCACCTCGGCGTCCAGCACCGCACCGGCCGGCAGGCCGACCTCGGCGTACCTCACCAGCGTGGGCTGGTGCTTGCCCGTGGGGCCGCCCGGTCCGAACTCGAGCTCGGCCGCCCTGACGGCGGTCGACCCGATGTCGAGACCGACCACTCGCGATTTCCCCATGGATTCTCTCCGCCTCTGATGGTTGTCCAGCGCGCATGCAGATTCCTTATCGGTGCATGGCGGCGCATTCTTGAGGGAAACCACCCGACGGCGTGAGCCGTCACGTCGGACGGATGCCGAGACCTCGGCGCCATGCCTTGAGCTCGGCGCTAGAGGATCAGCCCGAGGTAGGCCGACCAGAGCGCCTCGCCCCAAGCGATCCCGATCGCCGCCCCGGCCACCATCCAGGGGCCGAAGGGGATCCCGGACTTGCGCCCGGCACGTCCGGTCAGCACCAGTGCGACGGCGAACACGCCCCCGACGAGGAAGGCCGAGAAGGCCCCGATGACCAGGGCACCCCACCCCAGCCAGGCGAGGTAGAGCCCGAGCACGCCGGCGAGCTTGACGTCCCCGAACCCCATGCCGCGCGGGTAGACGATGAGGAGCAGGAAGTAGAAGACGAAGAGGATCGCCCCGCCGAGGCCTGCGCGCAGCAGGCTGCCCCAGTCCCCCGTCCCCCAGGTCGCCAGCCCGAGGAGCGCGGCGGCCACGCCGTAGGACGGCAGCACGATGGCGTCGGGCAGCCGGTGCACGTCGATGTCGATCAACGTGAGCGCGAGCCCGATCGCCGCGAGGTAGAAGAAGGCGGGCAACGCCCACACCCCAGGGACGTCGACACCGAAGCGCGCCGTGACCAGCACGAAGAGCGCGGCCGTGGTGATCTCGACGAGCGGGTAGCGGGGCGAGATGCGCGCGTCGCAGTCGCGGCAGCGTCCGCGCAGCCACACCCAGGACAGGACCGGGACGTTGTCGCGGCGCCGGATCGGGTGCTCGCACTGCGGGCACGCGCTGGGCGGCGAGACGATCGACTCGCGGCGGGGCACGCGCCACACCACGACGTTGAGGAAGGACCCGATGAGCAGGCCGAGCACCCCCGCCACGACGTAGACAGCGGTGAGCATCGGCCCGCTCACGGCCGGCAGGTCGGTCATCTCAGGGGATCTCCTGGTACCCGTCCAGCGAGGCCTGGATGGACGTGGGCGGCGCGTTCCACTTCTGGCCGAGGCCAGAGTTGCACTGCGTGACCGTGATCTTGGACCAGGCGTCGTACTTGTCACCGAGCGAGGCGCAGCGGCCCCAGTGGTCGCGGAACGTGTAGGAGTCACCGTAGTTGCCGGTGTCGGCGTACCGGGTCCACTTCTGGTTGTTGGCCGCCCCGTTGCACGCGCTCGTGAGGGTCACGTAGCCGCCCTCGGTGTTGGGTGAGACCAGGCACCACCGGTCAGAGGTGCTGCCCTGGTTGTACACGTAGATCTGCTGCGCCGCGGCGATCCCGACCTTGTCCGGTGGCTCGGAGTAGTACCACTTGTGGTTCCAGTCCAGCCGGGAGCCACCCGAGGGGTCCTGCTTGCAGGGGTACACGATCATGAACGCCTTACCCACCTGCCTGTCGGTCACGTCGAAGCAGCGTCCGAACTCGAGGTAGTTGACGATCTGTATCGTGCTCGCGCCTGCCGGACCGGCGCCCACGCGGGGGTCAGGGTTGAAGGAGCCCCACTCGTTGTTGTTCGCCGCCTGGTTCCAGACATGCAGGTAGCGGCCGCTCACGACGTCGGAGCGCACCCCGCTCGAGAGCCAGAAGTTGCTGTACCCGTTGGAGATCGGACTCTGCTGGCCCCGCCAGATGGCGCCGCCTTCCCAGCTGAAGAGCTGGTTCCAGCGAGAGGCCGACGTCTCGGGCACGCACACCTGGAGAGTCGCGAGCACGGGCGTCGTGCCGTTCGGGCTACCCGTCACGCACAGCGGCTCCTGCCCGGTTCCCGGAACCGTCGTGCTGGCCAGCTTGATGCGGTAGTCCGCGTCATACAGCCAGAGCTGGTGCACGTCGTCGGTCCCGCAGGTCACCGCAGGCACGTACTTCACGTACGCCCCGACGGTCGCCGACTCCGCCTCCAGGCAGAAGCGGTCCGGCGTGAAGGCCGCACGGCTGTCATAGCTGTAGATCAGCCCGCCGGGAATGTTGTTGTTCGTGATCTGGAACTCGTAGACGACCTGGACGGTGCGGTTGCCCGCGTCCGCACTCATCCCGGCGACACCCTCACCGACACCTTCGGAGGTCACCAGCGCGTACGTGGGGTCCCCCGACGGGCCCGAGCCCGGGGTGCAGCCCATCGCGTGGCTCGCGAGCCACGCGTCGGGGCGCCCGGTCGGGTCCTCGAGGTAGTACCGCACGGTCGCGGCGTAGCGCAGGCCGTCACCCGCACCGCCCACCGGCCCTTCGGCGGTGCACGGCAGCTTGTTCGTGTCGCCGTAGACGGTGTTGGTCACGTCGGGCGGCGCGTCGGCAGTACGGATCTGGCCGACGACGGCGTTCACGCCGGCCTCGGCAGCGAAGACCGTCTGGCTGCTGGTCCTGGCGAAGGACGTCGGGACCAGCTGCGAGAGCAGCACGCCGAGCAGCAGGATGCTGAGCATCGCCGTGAGCATGATCGCGATGAGCGTGGTCACCATGGCCATGCCGGAGTCGTCGTGCCGGACGGCACGACCCATCCCGGCGCGACGCAGCGCACGCTCGGCGGCGGGGGGCAGAGGGATCACGGTCGCTCCAGGAGGTTCTGGCACACCACGGTGTCGGTCGAGGCCTTGGCGCTGTTCCGGGCGACGAAGACCGTGCTGACGTCGGCCCCCGGCGCCGAGTCCGTACCGCCCTCGCCCGCGCCCGCGTCGAGGGCGACAGCCAGCTGTTGCCGGCTACGCCCGTCACCCACGGGGTACAAGGTGAACGGGGGGTGGACGGTCACGTCGTTGCGGATGTCGGTCGCGACGGTCCGCCAGCTGCTCCGCGTAGCAGACGGCGTGTCCCGCCAGGTGCGCTGCTGGAGCACACGGTTGGTCGGGTCGAGCCGCCACTGGGTGCACAGCGGGGCGAGCCCGTCCGGCTGCGACCCGGTCAGGAACTCGACGTAGTGCGACCCGCTGCCCCCCGTCCCCGGGGTGTTGATCGCCGAGGCGTAGCGGATCTGCCGGTCCATGGTCTGGAAGGCGCTCCGGACAGAGTTGCCCGCGGCCGTGACGTCCTGGGACCGCGACGTGCTGCGGGTCATCGTGATCAGCCCGCCGAAGAAGACGGCCAGGACGACCGTGAAGATGCCCATCGACACCAGGAGCTCGATGAGGGTCATCCCCTCATCACGGGACCGGAGGCGAGCGCGCAGGTGGTCCATCACTTGTTCCTGAAGGTGTAGCTCACGGTCACGGTCTCCGAACGCAGCTGGGACAGCGGGCCGGCGCCCTCGAGGGTGTAGGTGAACGAGCAGGTGCGGATCCCGTCCGTGTTTCTGATGTCTGGCAGCGCGACCTGGATCTCGCCCTGACCGAGACGGGTCTGGGCCGGGAACGTCCCGCACGTCGCGGGGAGGGACTCGTAGCGCACGGTCACGCCGGTTGCCGTGGAGAAGGTGGTCGGAGCGTCGTTGAGCCCGACCGGGAAGTTGACCGTCCGGTTGTCCGCCTGCTCCCCGTAGCTGTCGGCCCCGGCGACGGGCACCACGCGCAGGGTCACGCTCTTCGGGTCGGACGTGCCCCCACCGTCACGGGAGACGACGTACCGGAACGTGTACTCGCCGACCACGTTGCGGGGCGGGCTGTACTGGACGTCGAGACTCCGGTTGCTCGTCCCGGACGCCGACGTGCTCGTGTAGGTGGTGCCCCCGACGCGGAGGGTGCCCGCCGTGGGGCGGGGCCCCACGATGGTGATGCCGAGACCGGACCGGTCGTCGATCCCGGTGAGGAGCGTGTCAGTCAGAGAGGTCCAGACGTCGGCGCTCGAGGCCCGTGCGTCCACCACGATCGTGTGGTCCTGCGTGGCGAGGGACTCGATCAGGATGTTGACCTGGGCCGGGGTGCTGATCTGCCCTGAGGCGTCGGTGTACGTGTACTGGAAGGAGTCCGAGCCGCTCTCGACGTTCGGGGTGTACGTCACGGTGAGCCCAGAGGTCGTCACCGTGCCGCTCGTGGGCTGGGCGGTGATCTGGATGCTCGCGGGTGTGCCGTTGTCGTTCGCGAGGACGCCGAGCGGTGTCCCGGTACCGGACCGAACCCGGAAGGAGTCGTTGGTCACCAGGGGCTTGACGTACACGCGGACCGTCGCGGGATCGGACTGCCGACCAGCCCGGTCCTTGATGCGGTACGTGAACGGGTAGATCCCCGAGCCGGTCGCGGGCGCCGTGTAGCTGACCACGCCGTTGCTCGCGACCGAGATCGTCCCCTGGCCTGGAGCGGGGTAGGTGACGGGCAGGACGGGGTTGGAGGTCACCGGGCCGATCACGTCGTTGTCGAGCACGGCGATCGCGATGGTCTCGCCGTGCAGGGCCTCGGCGAAGTCCTCGACCGCGACCGGCTCGACGACCTGGTTCCAGGTGAGGTCGCCCGAGCGGTCGATCAGTCCGCTCAGCTGGTAGGTGCACAGCCCGTCCCCGCACTCCCCCGCGGTGGGGGCCCAGGTGACGACGGTGGTGACACGCAGGAGGCGGACCATCCCAGCGGGCGTGCTCTCCTCGGGGAGGGCGTCGGCCACGCCGGGAAGCTTGGTGCAGGTCTGGTCGGGGGCCAGGACGTCGCTCTTGCGGTAGCAGATCCCGATGAGGGTGGTGGCGCGGTAGCGCTGGCCCGAGTGGGTCACGTCGTCTCTGAGGGCAACGGCCGGCCGGACGGCGGTCGGCGTCGGGTCCCAGATCGGGTACGTGTCCGCCAGCCCCTCGACCCCGAGCCCGGACAAGCGGGCCCACTCGGCCTCGACGTCCGCCTGAAGACGGCCGGCCGCGAGGGCCGAGCTCGTGGTCCCCAGGCTCGCGACCGGGTTCACCGCGTAGGCCTTCTCCATGGCCTCATTGGCGACCGCGACGGCGTTCTGGGACCGCTGCAGGTGGCTGGTGGTGCGGGTGCCCTCGATGAAGAAGTACAGCGCTGCCGTGGCGACGATACCCAGCAGGATGAGCGAGACGATGACCTCGATCAGCGTGAAGCCGGCGTCGGCGGGTGCGCGCCGATCTCGCTTGCTGCGGTTCATCGTCCGTCCTTCAGTGGTTGTGCGATGCCGACGTACGCGGGATGGGCCGGGGCCGTCGGCCCCGGCCCATCACCACGTCAGCTCAGGAACAGACCGACGTGCCCGACGGCTGCAGCCCGCCCTTGTCGCTGTCGTAGGCCCAGGCCTGCGTGCCGGGCTGTGCAGCACTGGCGCGAGAGGCGATGAGGCAGAAGCCGGTCGCACCCGAATCCAGGGTGTAGGCGATGGTCGTCTGGGGGTCCTTCGTCGCGTTGAGAGCCAGGAAGGCCGCGTTGTCCGCGGGATACGCCTGCTTGTCGACGAAGTTCGTCTCGACCGCGGTCGCGGCGGTCCGGAGGTCCGACTTCATCGAGGCGTCGACCGCGGACTTGCGCTGGTTGAGGAAGACCGGGATCGCGATCGCCGCGAGGATGCCGATGATGATCATGACGACGAGGAGCTCGATCAGGGTGAAGCCCTGGTCCTTCTCCTCGATGGACTTGCGGATGCGAGCAATCACGAGATGCTCTCCTTCGGTGTCAGGACGAATGGTGTGAGGAATCGGGCGGGCCGATTCGGACCTGCGGGGTACTGCGCTTCCTGCCTTGCATCTGCTTCATCGGGCGCGCGCCCGGGCACCTTGAGCCTTTCAGGCCATTTCGCGGGATCTTCACCCGTTAGGCCGAGCGTCCTGCTACTCGATGAGCTCGAAGATGTTGAAGATGGGCAGGTAGAGCGCGATGATCATGGTTCCCACGATGCCGCCGAGCACGGCGATCATGATCGGCTCGATCATCGCCGTCAGCTGCTCGGTCGTCGCCTCGACCTCCTGGTCGTAGAAGTCGGCGATCTTCGCCAGCATCGTGTCCAAGGCGCCCGTGTCCTCACCCACGGCCATCATCTGCACCACCATGGGCGGGAACACGCTGTGCTGGGACAACGGGCCCGTGAGGGACTCACCGCTGCGCACCGACTCTTGGATGTCCCGGGTGGCGTGCTCGATGACGATGTTGCCGCTCGTCGCCCCGACGATGTTGAGGGCCTGCAGGATCGGCACACCGGCATGGATCATCGTGCCGAAGTTCCGGGTGAAGCGGGCGACCGCGATCTTCTGGAAGAGCTTGCCGAAGATCGGCGCCCGCAGCTTCCACGGGTCGACCTTCTCCCGCACCGACTGCTTGTGCTTGTTCTTGCTCCACCAGACAGCGAAGAGCACCAGCCCCACGAGGATGATCGGGCCGCCGATCTTCATCCACTCCGACAGCACCACGAGGATCTGCGTGGGCAGCGGGAGGGTGCCGCCAAGGTTGGCGAACATGTTGGCGAAGATGGGCACGATGAACAGCAGCATCCCGACCACGGCGAGGATCGCGATCACGAACACGACCACGGGATAGGTCATCGCGGACTTGACCTTGCCGCGCAGCTTGACCTCGGCCTCGAAGTTCTCTGCGATCGAGACCAGCACCCGGTCGAGGAAGCCACCGACCTCACCGGCCTTGATCATGTTGACCATGAGGGGCGGGAACACCGCGGGGTGCTTCTGCAGCGCGACGGACAGCGCGATGCCCGTCTCGACGTCGCCGCGCACCTGGGCGACGATCTTGGCGAGGGGCTTGCTCTCGGTCTGGTCCGCGAGGATCGACAGCGCCCGCAGGATCGACAGACCCGAGTCGATCATCGTCGACAGCTGCCGGGACAGGATCGCCAGGTCCTTGAGCGTGATCCGGTCGGACATCCCCGGGATCTTGATCTCGGTCTGCAGCCCACCGGTGCTGACCTCGTTGAGGGAGATGGGCGCCATGCCCATGGTGCGCAGGCGCGTGACGACGGCGGCCTGGCTGTTGGCCTCGATCCTGCCCTTGACGATCTTGCCGCCGTTGTCACGAACGGCGTACTCGAAGACCTTGGTCTCGGTGGCCATGTCAGGCTCCCATCCCGGCATAGCCGGCCGAGGTCGGATCGGCCTGCATGGCCGCGGTCATGCCCTGGCCCACGCTCGAGGTCCGGCCCACGAGTCGGTTGAAGTCCTCCACGTGGTGGCACTTCTCGAGGCCGGCCTCGTAGGTGATCTTGTTCGCGCGGACCAGGTCGGCGATGTGCTGGTCCATGGTGTGCATCCCGAGCTTGGCCCCGGCCTGCATCGCGGAGTAGACCTGGTGGGTCTTGCCCTCGCGGATGAGGTTGCGGATCGCGGGGGTCGCGATCATGACCTCGGTGGCGACCGCACGCCCTCCCCCGACCCGCTTGCACAGGGTCTGGCAGACGACGCCCTGCAGCGCGCTGGCCAGCTGGGTGCGGACCTGGGACTGCTGGTGGGAGGGGAACACGTCGATGACACGGTCGATGGTCTGCGCGGCGTCCTGCGTGTGGAGGGTCGCGAAGACGAGGTGACCGGTCTCGGCCGCGGTGAGGGCCACCGAGATCGTCTCCAGGTCACGCATCTCGCCGACCATGATGATGTCCGGGTCCTGGCGCAGCACGTGCTTGAGCGCGTTGGCGAAGGAGAGCGTGTCCGCCCCGACCTCGCGCTGGTTGATCAGCGACTTCTTGTGGCGGTGCAGGAACTCGATCGGGTCCTCGACCGTCATGATGTGGTCGTTGCGGGTCCGGTTGGCGAGGTCGACGATGGCCGCCAGGGTCGTCGACTTGCCCGACCCGGTCGGGCCGGTCACGAGGACCAGGCCGCGAGGCATGCCCGCGAAGTTCGCCACCGACGCCGGCACGCCCAGGGTGTCGAGGGGCTTGATCTCGTAGGGGATCATGCGGAACGCCGCACCGACCGAGTCGCGCTGCTTGTACATGTTGACGCGGAACCGCGAGACCCCGCGGACCGCGTAGGCGAAGTCCAGCTCGAGGTGCTGCTCGAAGGTCTCGCGCTGCTTCTGGCTCAGTACCGCGTAGAGGCTGCGCTGCAGCGACTCGGCGAGCAGCACCGGGAAGTCCTCGAGCGGCCGCAGGCCCCCGTCGAGCCGGACCATCGGCTGGGCGCCCGAGGTGAGGTGCAGGTCGGAGGCCCCCATGTCGATCATCATCCGCAGGGCGTCGTCCAGGTCGAGGTCGCCCTCGTGCACGACCTGAGCCAGACCCACCCGGGCGCTGCGCTCAGGCCCGCGCCCGGCGGCGGGAGGACGCGGGGGGGCCCCGGCAGCGGTCGC
>NZ_JALPKN010000500.1 GCF_023630195.1 Actinotalea sp. C106
GTCAGTACCAGACTGAACCTGGCTCGGCGGGGCTGGCTCGTTTCTTCGCTGCCCGATCGCGTGGCTGTTCTGCGATGTGCCGTCCCGCCGGGCTGGCGACGGTGGTCGTGGGCGTGGCCTGATAGGAGCCTGCTCGCTCTGCCCGACTGAGGCGTGCCCTCTCGCGTCCACCGGCGCCACTCCAGTAGGTGACGAGCTGAGGGAGACGAACATGACGGTGGTGGGGATCGACGCGCACAAGAACTGGCACACGCTCGTCGCGGTCGACGAGGTGGGCAAGCGGATCGGGGAGCTGACCGTCCCAGCAAGGGCCGGCGGGCACCACCAGATCGTGGCCTGGCTGGAGCAGTTCGACGACGTTCGGGTCGCCGTCGAAGACTGCCGCCACCTGACCCGCCGTCTGGAGGCCGATCTGCTCGACGCCGGTCACCGGGTAGTGCGGGTGCACGCCCGGATGATGGCCGGGATGCGGCGCAGCGCCCGCGAGCCGGGCAAGTCTGACCCGATCGACGCCGAGGCCGTCGCCCGGGTCGCGCTGCGGGAGGACAACCTGCCGACCGCTGAGCTGCCCGGCCCGATGCGGGAGATCAAGCTGCTGTCCGACCACCGGCGCACCCTGGTTGCGCGCCGCACCGCGATGCAGTCCAAGGTCCGCTGGTTCCTCCACGAGATCGACCCTGACCTGCACGTCCCCTCCCGCGCGCTGCGCCGCTACTCCTTGCTGGAGGAACTCCTGGTTCACCTGGAGGGCCGCGACGGCGCTCTGGTCGAGGTTGCCCGCGATCTCCTGGAGGACATCGCCGCCGTGACCCGGCGGATCAACACTCTCGAGCGGCGTCTGGACAGGCTCGTTCGCACCACCCACCCCACGCTGGTCGAGATCCCCGGAATGGGCGTCCTCGGCGCCGCGATGATCCTCGGCGAGACCGCCGGCGCCCGACGCTTCCGCTCCAAGCACGCCTACGCAAGGTTCAATGGCACTGCCCCGATCCCCGTCTGGTCGGGCAACAAGGTCAAGGTGCGCCTGTCGCGCGGTGGCAACCGCACGATCAACACCGCCCTACACATGGCCGCGGTCACCCAGCTGCGCCTAGGCAGTGAGGGCGCCGCCTATGTCGACAAGCTCACCGCCGCCGGCAAGACCCGCACCGAAGCGTTGAGGCTCCTGCGCCGGCGCATCTCCGACCGCGTCTTCGCCGCCCTGCGCACTGATGAGCAACGAGCCGACCACCCGGACGCAACAGCACCGGTGCCCCACCGACAGGCTCCGCCCAAGCCCGCCGCCGTGCTCCAGCAGGCGGCCTGACCCCCAGGGTTGACATAGGAGCATCG
>NZ_JALPKN010000501.1 GCF_023630195.1 Actinotalea sp. C106
CGCACCGTCCGCGGTCCTGGGCCGCGGGCACGCGGTGCTGCCCGCTCGGCTCGACGTGCGGTCCGGCGCGTCGTGCGCGGCCCCCGGAACTCCCCGCAGGCGAGGCAGATCTCCACGACCCTCGTCCTCGCAGCGCTCGCGGTCCTCGCGGCCCTCGGGATCGCCTTCCTGCCGGCCTGGGTCCCCTCGTCCGTCGTGCTGCTCGTCCTGCTGCTGGGCGTCTTCGTGCTGCGGGCCTGGGCCATGACCACCCTCGGGGTGGTCGTCCTCGGCCTGGTGCTGACCCTCGAGCTGATCGACGAGGAGGCGTTCAGCGCCGCGCGGTACGTGGTGATCCTGCTGGCTGTGGTCCTGGGGGTGACGTTCGTGCGCAGCCGTGAGCGTCTCGGTCTGCAGGGGGCCACGAGCGACCTCATGCTCGTCGACCTGCGCGACCGTCTCGTCGCCCACGGCCGCATCCCGGACCTGCCCGAGGGGTGGGGGGTCGACAGCGTGGTGCGCTCGGCCTACGCCGAGGCCTTCTCGGGGGACTTCGTGGTGGCCTCGCACGCCCCTGGCTCGCCCCTGCTCGAGATCGTCCTGGTCGACGTCTCGGGCAAGGGGCAGGAGGCCGGCGTGCGCTCCCTGCTGCTCTCGGGGGCCTTCGGCGGCCTGCTCGGGGCGATGCCCAGGGACGCCTTCCTCCCTGCGGCCAACGGCTACCTGCTCAACCAACGGTGGCCCGAGGGGTTCGCGACCGCGATCCACCTCGCGGTACGGCTGGACACGGGCCAGTTCTGGGTCTCCACGGCGGGCCATCCGCCTGCTGTGCACCTGCACGCCGGGTCGGGCCGGATCGAGGCCCTCGAGACGCCGGGCGGCCCCGTCCTCGGGGTGGTCGACGCCCCCGTCTTCGCGGTCCACGAAGGGGTCATGCACCCCGGGGACACACTGATGCTCTACACCGACGGTCTCGTCGAGAGCCCCGGGCACGACGTCGAGCTGGGGATCGACCGGCTGATGGGCGAGGCCGAGCGCGTGGTCGCGACCCGCTCGGGTGGGGCCGACGCCGTGGTCGCGGGGGTGCGCGCCGGGGAGGGCGACGACCGCGCCCTGATCCTCGTGCACCGCAGCTGAGGGGACGCCGTGGACGAGGAGTACCTCGAGGAGGTCCTGGACCTCGTGGACGCGATCCCGCCGGGCCGGGTGATGACGTACGGGGACGTCGCCGGCGTGCTGCGCGGGATCCTGGGCCGGGGCGGGGCCCGTCAGGTCGGGCAGGTGATGGCCCGGGCCGGCGCCGGTGTGCCGTGGTGGCGGGTCGTCAACGCCGCGGGGGAAAGTCGGAGGC
>NZ_JALPKN010000502.1 GCF_023630195.1 Actinotalea sp. C106
CGGCCCCGGTCCGGCCCGTCCCGAGGCCCGTCCGGCGCGCGTCCCCCCGCCCCGCACCCCCGTCGGCCCGCGTCCGTGGAGGCATCATGAGAGCCCGCTGGCACACCCGCGTCAACCTCCTGGTGCTCGCCTGGCTGGCCGCAGCGGCCGTCGTGGCGATCGCGCACCGTTGGGTGCCCGTGGCCGAGTGGCTCATGGTGCACCTGCTCATGCTGGGGGCCGTCTCGACCGCGATCCTCATCTGGAGCGCGCACTTCGCCGAGGCCGTCCGGCGCCGACCGCTGCCTGGCGGTCACCGGGGCCAGGCAGTCCGCCTGGCCGGGCACACCCTCGGTGCGACGAGCGTGATGGCCGGGCTGGTCACGGGCCTGTGGGTGCTGGTGCTCGTCGGAGGCACCCTCGTCGCGGGGGTCGCCACCTGGCACGCGGCGACCCTCGTGGTCCAGGGACGCGCCGCGCGCGGGGGCCTCGGGGTCCGTCTCGGGTGGACGGCGCGCTACTTCGTCGCGTCCTCGCTGGTCCTGCCCGTGGGGGTGACCGCCGGGGTCCTGCTCGCCCGGACCGACCTCGGGGGGTCGGTCGAGGCCCGGACGTACGTCGCCCACACGGCACTGATGCTGCTGGGCTGGGTGGGGCTCACGGTCCTCGGCGCCCTCGTCACCCTCTGGCCGACGATGCTGCGGGTCCAGCTCGTCCCGGGGGCCGAGCGGTCCGGGAAGGTCGGCCTCGGCGTCCTTCTCGGTGGCCTCGCGGTCGTCGTGGTCGGCGCCGCCGTGGGCCTCCTGGTGCTGGCCGCGGGGGGCTTCGCGGTCTACCTGGTGGGGATCGTCGTGGTGGGCCGGCCGCTGGCGGCCGAGGCGCGACGGCGCGTACCCGACACCTTCGCCTCGCGCTCGGTCGGCCTCGCGGTGCTGTGGTTCGCGGGGTCGACCCTGTGGTGGGGCGGATCCCTGCTCGCGGCGCCCGGCTGGGCCGAGGCCCAGGCCGCGATGCGCGCGGTGATCGTGCCGCTGGTCGTCGGCTTCGCGGCCCAGGTGCTGCTCGGTGCGCTGAGCCACCTCGGGCCGATGATCATGGGCGGTTCCCCGGCGGGGGTGCGTGCGGCCCGGGCCGTGGTCGAGCGCGGCGCGGGGGCGCGTCTGGTCATCACCAACGCGGGCCTCGTGCTCTTCGTGCTCCCCGCCCCCAGCGTGGTGCGGGTCCTGGTCTCGATGCTGGTCCTGGCCGCGCTCGTGGCCGGCCCGGTGCTCCTGGTCCGGTCCGGGGTGCTCGCCCGGCGCGCGCGGCGCGGTGCGCCCGTGACCGGGGCCCTGGCGAT
>NZ_JALPKN010000503.1 GCF_023630195.1 Actinotalea sp. C106
GGGCCACGGACCGCTCAGACGCCCGCCGAGCGACGCCGCACGGGTGACCCCGCACGCACCGCCGCCCTCGACGTGCTGGGCGAGGTGGCGGCCTCCGACGCCTACGCCAACCTCGTGCTTCCCCCGATGCTCCGGTCGCGGGGCATCCGCGGACGTGACGCGGGGTTCGCCACCGAGCTCGCCTACGGGACGCTGCGCCTCCAGGCCAGGTACGACGCCGTGATCGCGCTCGCTGCCCAGCGCCCCACCGAGCGCATCGACCCACCCGTCCTGGACCTGCTCCGTCTGGGTGCCCACCAGCTGCTCGGCATGCGGGTCCCGGCGCACGCCGCGGTCTCCGAGACGGTGGGGCTGGCCCGCTCCCGGTCGGGGGTCGGAGCGTCGCAGTTCGTCAACGCCGTCCTGCGCAGCATCGGCTCGGCCCCCCTCGAGGAGTGGCTCGAGCGGATCGGGGCTGATCTGGACGACCCCGTCGAGCGCCTCGCCCTGCAGCACAGCCATCCGGCGTGGGTCGCCCGCGGCCTGCGGCAGGCCCTCGTCGCCGATGACCGTGCCCCCGAGGAGCTCGAGGCCCTGCTCGAGGCGGACAACGTGGCCCCCGCCGTGACCCTGGTCGCACGGCCGGGGCTCGCGGACCGTGACGAGGTCGTGGCCCGGTCCGAGGCGATGGCCGGACGCTGGACGCCGACCGCGGCCGTCCTCGACCGTGGGGACCCGACGGCGGTCCCCGGCGTGCAGGAGGGAACGGTCGGTGTCCAGGACGAGGGCTCGCAGCTCGTCACTCTGGCCCTGGCCCATGTCGCGGTCGACCACGACGAGGGCCGGTGGCTCGACCTGTGCGCAGGGCCCGGGGGCAAGGCTGCCCTGCTCGGTGCCATCGCGGCCGGGCAGGGGGCCACGGTCCTGGCCAACGAGCTCCAGCCGCACCGCGTGCGTCTGGTCGAGCGGAGCGTCCAGGCGGTGCCGCCCGGCACGGTCGAGGTCCGCCTCGGCGACGGGCGCGCCCTGGGCGAGGAGCTCCCGGGGACCTTCGACCGGGTCCTGGTCGACGCGCCGTGCACGGGACTGGGCGCGCTGCGCCGTCGACCCGAGTCCCGGTGGCGCCGGCAGCCTGCGGACCTCGGCCCGCTCAGCGCCCTCCAACGCGACCTCCTCGGAGCTGCTCTCGACGCCGTACGGCCCGGCGGGGTCGTCGCCTACGTGACCTGCTCGCCGCACGTCGCGGAGACCTCGCTCGTCGTCCGCGAGGTGCTCCGGCGCCGCACCGACGTCGACCAGCTCGACGCGCGCGAGGCGGTGCGTGCCGTCGCCGGGGCC
>NZ_JALPKN010000504.1 GCF_023630195.1 Actinotalea sp. C106
CCCTGGGTGCTGGGCAGCGGTGTCGCCGAGCTGGTGTGCGCCGGCCTGCTGGCCCTCCCGCGCTCGCGGACCGCCGGTGGGTGGGCTGCGGCTGCCCTCCTGGTGGCGGTCCTTCCGGGCAACGTCACGATGGCCGTCCGGTCGCGTCGTGGCGCCCGGCACTGGTCGCGACGCCCGGGGGTCGCGTGGGGCCGTCTGCCCCTCCAGGTGCCGCTGGTCGCCTGGGCCCTGGCGATCGCGCGGGGCGAGAGACGCTGAGACGGGAGACGCTGAGACGGGAGACGCTGAGACGGGAGCAGGGCGTCTCGGCAGGCACTAGGTCCCAGGGAAGCGCATCCCCACGATGCCAGGCTGGCACCACCCGCTCCGCACCGATCCCTCGAGGCCAGCTGCCATGAACGAGTCCCAGCCCACCGCCACGCGCGCCGCCGACGAGGACGAGCTCCACCCCTTCTGGGACTGAGGGCAGCGGGCCGCTGAACGGCCCCGGCCTGCACCCCGGACCGCGAGGGTGCTTCCCCTCGCAGCACCGTCGACGTCTGCCAGAGTGAGGTCGTGCAGATCGACCTCAACAGCGACCTCGGCGAGTCCTTCGGTCCCTGGACCCTGGGGGACGACGCCGCGATCGTCCGCCTCGTCTCGAGCGCCAACGTCGCGTGCGGCTTCCACGCGGGCGATCCCACGACGATCCGGGCCACCTGCGCCGCCGCCGCCGAGGCGGGCGTCACGGTCGGGGCCCACGTCGGGTACCGCGACCTCGCGGGCTTCGGGCGCCGATTCCTCGACGTCGAGGTGCGTCACCTGGTCGACGACCTGGTGTACCAGGTGGGTGCCCTCCAGGCCCTGGCCGCCGCCTCGGGCACGACCGTCCGCTACCTCAAGCCGCACGGAGCCCTCTACAACGCGGTCGTGACCCACCGCGAGCAGGCGCGTGCCGTGGTCACCGCGGTGCTCGAGCTCGGGCTGGACCTTCCCGTGGTGGCGCTGCCGGGCAGCGTGGTCGCCGAGGAGGCCGAGATCGCAGGCCTGCGGGTGGTGCTCGAGGCCTTCGCCGACCGTGCCTACGCCCCGGACGGCACGCTCGTCCCACGCCGTGACCCCGGTGCCGTGCTGCACGACCCCGAGCTGGTCGCGGCCCGGGTGGTGCGCCTCGCGACCGAGGGCACCGTCGAGGCGGTCGACGGCAGCGTCCTGGCCGTCGCCGTCGAGAGCGTGTGCGTGCACGGGGACACCCCGGGGGCCGTGGCGATCGCGACGGCGGTCCGGTCCGCGCTCGCTGGGGCCGGTGTGCAGAAGTCGGAGGC
>NZ_JALPKN010000505.1 GCF_023630195.1 Actinotalea sp. C106
GGCATGCCGTAGGGGTCGCGCTCGCCCTGCACCACCAGGACGGGTGCGCCCGCCCCGTCGAGCTCGGGCATCCGGCTGGGCCGGTCGGGCCGCCCGGGGGGCTGGACCGGGAAGGCGAGGCACAGGACGGCGTCGGCTCCCGTCGCCTCGGCGGTGCGGCACGCGACCCGGGCCCCTGCCGAGCGTCCGCCGGTGACCAGAGGGGTGTGGTCGCCGGGCCCGGCGACCAGGTGCGCGAGGACCTCGGTCCAGGCCGCGTCGAGGGTCGGTGCCCTGGGTGATCCGCGGCGGCCAGCCGCGCGGTAGGGCTGCTCGACCAGGGCGGTGGTCATCCCGAGGTCTGTCGCGACGGCGGTCACGGCGAGGAGGTCGGGGGCGTCGACCCCGCCCCCGGCACCGTGGCCGAGCACCAGGAGCCCTCGCGGGGTCAGTGCCGGGGCGTGGACGTGGACCCGGGCCGCTCCGTGCGCGGTCGGGACCTCCTGCACGTCGACGCGGAGCTCGGGCACGCGACGAACCCTAGACGTGGGCCCCGCACCGAGAGGGACGGCGCCCACGCTCTGTGGTGTGCGGGTTCAGCCCTGCTCGTAGGTGAGGCAGTTGGCATCGTGCCCGCCCGCACCTGCGCCGATGCGGACTCCGGTCGCGGTGCACTCGAGGGAGCTGTTGTGCACGCAGTCGACCCGCGAGCAGGCGCCGACCTGGGCGACGACCCGGTCGAGGCCGCCCTTGGTGCTCAGCGGGATGAAGGTGCCGCAGTCGGCCGAGCCGTTCGCACCGCTCACCGTGATGGCAAAGGCGTGGCAGCCGTCGTGGTTGTACGAGCAGCCAGCGACGGTGCACTCGCTGACCTCGGGCATCGTGGCGGTCATGGTGACTCCTCAGATCGTCGATCGTGTTCTCCAAGAATTACACCAAGAATGCCAAAAAGCAATACCCGGAATTCTGAGGTGAGGCATTCCTAACCCCTTTATGAAACGCAGATGATGCGTATTTCCGGCGACAAGCTCCCTGTGTGCCCGCTGTGCGGCGCGCGGGCGCCGTGCCAGCGACGAGGCGGTGAACCCCGGGGGGGTTTGACGCTCACCGGCGGGACGTGCAAACTGGGTCCTGACAGTGCGCATCGCCTGCCCCCTGCGCGGTGCGCACTGTTCTACGTCCGGACCCGGGTGACCGCCCCCCGAGGATCCGATCTCGAGGAGTCCAGCGTCGGCCGCCTCGGCCCCCCGGGGTGAGGCCCCGTGCGAGGCCCGCCGGCGGGGCCGGGCGAGAACCGCCGTCCCGGCGCACGCCGACGCTGCGGC
>NZ_JALPKN010000506.1 GCF_023630195.1 Actinotalea sp. C106
CGGGGCCCGGCGAGGCCCTGGGCGCGCAGCGCGACCCGCCGCGCCTGCTCCAGGGTGAGCGCGGCCCCGACCGCCGGGGCAGGGGTGAGGGAGGCCATCATGAGCCCATCCTGGCCCGTCCCACCGACACCGGGCGGACCCGGTCCACCTCGGCACCCGGGAGACGACGGAGGGCGGTCGACGCAGGGAAGACCTCCCCGCCTCGACCGCCTCCGCCTGGGCTCAGACCGCCTGCGCGGTCGTGGCCACCGGGGCGTCGAGCCGGATCACGCCGTAGCTCCAGCCCCGGCGCCGGTAGGCGACAGAGGGCAGCGCCGTCTCGGCGTCGATGAAGAGGTAGAAGTCGTGCCCGACCATCTCCATCTCGTACAGGGCGTCGTCGAGGGTCATCGGGAGGGCCTGGTGCATCTTCTCGCGGATGACCACCGGGGAGTCGCCCCAGGTCGACTCGACCGCCTCGCCGAGGGCCGGCGGGGCCGGCTCGGGCTCGGGTGCCGGCTCGGGCTCGGGCGGGAGGACCTCGACGGAGGGCATCGTCGGGCCGCGGTGGTGGTCCTTGCTGCGGTCGCGAGCGCGGCGCAGCCGCTCGAGGAGCTTGGTGGTCGCGGCGTCCAGGGCCGCGTACTCGTCGTCAGCGCTGGCCTCGGCCCTGATCACGGGGCCCTTGCCACGGACGGTCAGCTCGACCCGCTCGGACACCTCCGACTGCCTGGGGTTGCGCTCGTGGGTGAGCTCGACGTCGACCCGCTGGGCGCGGGGAGCGAGCTGCGTGACCTTGGAGAGCTTGTCCTCCACGTGGCGGCGGAACCGGTCGGGAACCTCGACGTGACGTCCGACGACGACGATCTCCATGCTGACCTCCTACAGGTGGGACGGCGACGCCGTCCGATGGACTGCTGGGCACGCCCTCACGGGGCGAACGAGGAGCACCACCTCCTCAGGAGATCGGAGCGCGGCACGATCGGCTGGCGTCCTCGCGCGGCCTCGGTGTGGTGCTCCATGTCCAGACGCTAGCCCCCCGGGACCCCGGGGGGAAACGCTAGAGGTCCCGTGTCGGGGGTGGAGTCGCCGCGAGGACCACAGCGCCCAGGACGAGTGCACCCGAACCGGACAGAGCGCGCTCGCACCCGGCCAGGGTGCTCCCGGTCGTCACGACGTCGTCGACCAGGAGGTGGGGTGCACCGCGGTCCTCCGCGCCCCCGGACCGCACCCGCCAGGCCCCCGCGGTGTTGACGTCGCGCGCCCGCGCACCGAGCCCGACCTGGTCCCGCCCTCCCCCGCGACGGGCCAGCCGGGTCGCCG
>NZ_JALPKN010000507.1 GCF_023630195.1 Actinotalea sp. C106
CGCCGTGCACCGCGACCGACCCCGATGCGGTGCGGGTCGGGGCCGAGGGGGCCGCCGGTCCGGCGGGCGCCGTGAGGACCACGGGCGCCCCCTCGACCCAGAACCCTGGTCCGAGGGGGAAGGTCCGGGTCCGCCCATGGCGGTCCTCCAGGACGACGACGTGCATGCCGCCGGACTTCTCGACGCGCAGCACGGCACCGACCCAGCCGCTCGTGACCTCCTCGACGACGAGGCCGGTCTCGGCAGGCACCGGCTTCGAGGCGGGTCGACGCGGCTCGCGGGGGCTGGCCAGGACGTCCCGGCCGTACCTGTCAGTGGTCACGAACTCCTCATCTCGGCCGGGGGGAGTGTCGATGATGCCAGTGGGGTGCCTGGACCCCCTGATCTCTGGAGGCCGCGTGTCGCCCGACGCCGACGCCAGGGGGCCGGCCGTAGCCCTCGACGACCCGAGCTGGCGCACCGCTCTCGAGCGCGTGCTCGCCGGCGAGGGCCTGACCGTCGTGGCCCAGCCGATCATCGACGTCGCCCACGCCCGGGTCGGTGGGTACGAGCTCCTCTCCCGCTTCGCCGGTCCGCCCTCCGCCCCGCCCGACGTGTGGTTCGCCGCCGCGCGCCGCCACGGCCTGGACGGCGAGCTCACCGCGTGCACGGTCCGGGCGATGCACTCCCTGGTCGCCGGCCGACCGCAGGCGACGTTCTGGACGATGAACGTCGAGCCGCACCTGCTGCCGCTGCCCGCGGTCCGCGAGGCGGTGTGCGGCCACGGTCGCCTGGACGAGGTCGTCGTGGAGCTCACCGAGCACGTCGAGGCCGAGGACGACGCTGCCCTGGAGGAGGTCCTCACCGAGATCCGTGCGCTGGGCGGCCGCATCGCGATGGACGACGCGGGCACCGGCTACTCGGGGCTGTCGCAGATGCTCAGCCTCCGGCCCGACGTGGTCAAGCTCGACCGGAGCCTGGTGACCGGTCTCGACCGCGACCCGGTCCGCCGCACCGTCGTGCGCCTGCTCGGAGACCTCAGCGGGCAGATGGACGCCTGGCTCCTCGCCGAGGGGGTCGAGACCCGCGCCGAGCTCGCCGAGCTGGTCGACCTCGGGGTCCCGCTCGTGCAGGGCTGGGCCGTGGGCCGCCCCGCCCCCGGCTGGCCCGCCCTGGACGACCTCACCCGGACCTTCCTGCGGGAGCAGGTCGCCCGCTCGCGCGTCGGGGCCCACGTGCTGACGCTGGTCCGCCCCGCGCGGGTCCGGCCTGCCGCCGACTGGGAGGCAGGTGCGTGCACGGCCGAGGACGTGCTC
>NZ_JALPKN010000508.1 GCF_023630195.1 Actinotalea sp. C106
ACCGGGCGGTCCCCGCCGGCGGTCAGGTGCATGCGGTAGGCGGGGGCGGTGCGGACCTCGCGGTGGAACCGCGCACCGAGGGCCTCGAGCTGGGCGCTGCGGGGCTCGCCTCGCAGGTGCGCGCCGACGACCACGAGCGGGACTCCGGTCCCCGGGAGCGGTGCTGGGGCTGTGGCGCCCGCAGGTCTCTCGGAGGCTGCCCCGTCCCACGGACCGCCGTCGACCAGGAGCTGGGCCAGGTCGATCGCGACCTGGTCCTCGAAGGCCCGGGTCACGAGGCTGACCCCGAAGGCTCCCGTCGAGGTGCGGCCCGCCGGGACCGCGACGGCCGCGAGGTCGAAGAGGTTGACGAAGTTCGTGTACGTGCCGAGCCGCGCGTTGACCCCCAGGGGGTCGGCGGCCACCTCGGCGAGGGTCGGGTGCTCGGGGGAGGTGGGCAGCAGCAGCGCGTCCACCCCCTCGAGGGAGGCCAGGGCGACGGCCCGCAGCTCGCGCAGACGGGTGGTGTCCCGGGCGAGCTCAGGCCCCGTGACCGTGCCGGCGCCGCGGGCGATGTGCGCGACGGACGGGTCGGCACCCTCGGGGTGCCCCGCGAGGAAGTCGCCGTATGCCGCGTACCTCTCGGCCACCAGGGCGCCGTCGTACAGCAGCCGGGCCGCCTCGAGGAAGGGGCGCAGGTCGATCGTCGTGGTGGTCGCGCCGCGCTCCTCGAGTCGTACGCGGGCCCGGGTGAGCAGCGCGAGCGCCTCGGGGTCGAGCAGCGGGAGGTCCTCGGCGCGGGGCACGGCGACCCGGGGGGCCGAGGGTGCGGCGAGGCGTACGTCGGCGGGCCAGGTGCGCGACATCGGGTCCAGGGCGCTCGGCCCTGCCATGAGGCCGATGCCGAGCGTGGCGAGCGCGAGGGTCGGTGCCAGGACGGTCACGCAGTCCCACGAGTCGCAGGCCGGGACGACGCCGTCCTTGGGCACCAGCCCGACGGTCGCCTTGATCCCGACGACCTCGTTGAAGGCCGCGGGTACCCGGCCCGATCCTGCGGTGTCGGTCGCGACCGCCAGGTCGACGATGCCCAGCCCGACGGCGGCCCCCGAGCCTGCGCTCGAGCCGCCCGACACCCGCTCGGGGTCGACGGCGCTGCGGACCGGTCCGTAGGGGGTGCGCGACCCGGTGAGGCCGGTCGCGAGCTGGTCGAGGTTCGTCTTGCCGAGCAGCACCGTCCCGGCGTCGAGCAGCCGCTGCACGGCGGTCGCGGTGCGGGTCGCGGGGCCGGCGGCGAAGG
>NZ_JALPKN010000509.1 GCF_023630195.1 Actinotalea sp. C106
GTGCGGGCGTGCCCCGACCTCGACGCGGGTGACCGAGCCGTGCTGCGTCCGGTCCTCGGCGCCTACGCCTTGCGCGTCGACCCGGGCGGCGTCGAGCTCGTCGCCCGGGAGCGCACGGGACTGCTGCACGGCCTCGCGACGCTGGTGCAGCTCGCTCAGGTCGTCCCGGGCCGCGCCTCGACCGGCGAGGTCTCTCGGGAGGTACCCGGCTACGCCACCCCGGGGTGCCCGCTGCCCGCCTGCGAGGTGGTCGACGCCCCGCGCTACCCGTGGCGAGGGCTCAGCCTCGACCTCGCGCGCCGCTTCCACGGTCCGGAGACCGTGCGCACCGTGGTCGACGTCATGGCCTCCCTCAAGCTCGGTGTGCTGCATCTGCACCTGACGGACGACCAGGGGTGGCGCCTGGAGATCCCCTCGCGGCCCGAGCTGACGGCCAGGTCCGGCCGCACCGCGGTCGATGGAGGCCCCGCGGGCTTCCTGAAGGTCGAGGACTACACGGCTCTCGTGGCCTACGCGGCCGAGCGCGGCGTCGTCGTCGTGCCCGAGATCGACCTGCCGGGGCACGTCAACGCCGCGCTGCACGCGTGCCCCGAGCTCAATCCCTCGGGGGAGGCCGTGCCGCCCTACACGGGGATCGAGGTCGGGTTCTCGCGGCTGGACGCGAGCCTGCCGGCGACCGACGCCTTCCTGGTCGACGTGCTGGGCGACGTCGCTGCCATGACCCCCGGGCCGTGGGTGCATCTGGGCGGGGACGAGGCCCTCGCGAGCGACCCCGAGGAGTACCGCGTGCTGGTGAACCGCGCGGCCGAGATCCTGCGGGCCGCAGGCAAGGAGGTGGTCGGGTGGCAGGAGCTGGCCCGGCTCGAGCCTGGGCCGAGCACCGTCGTGCAGTACTGGACCGCCGACCAGGACCCGGGCCCCGTGGTGGCTGCGGCGCGCGCGGGGGCCGACGTCGTGATGTCCCCGGCGAGTCGGACCTACCTGGACCTCAAGTACGACGCGACCACCGCACTCGGCCTCGAGTGGGCCGGGCACGTGGAGGTGCGCGACAGCTACGACTGGGACCCGGACCTGGTGCTGCCCCTGCCGGCCGAGCGGGTGCGCGGGGTCGAGGCCGCCCTGTGGTCCGAGACGTTGCGCACCCCGGAGGACCTCTTCCACATGCTGCTGCCCCGGCTCGCGGCCGTGGCCGAGGTGGCGTGGACCCCCCAGCGCCGCCGCGACTGGGCGAGCTTCGCCGCGCGGGTGCCGACG